>JAJAYH010000319.1 GCA_026786325.1 Alkalinema sp. CAN_BIN05
ACAAATGCGCCGACAATCATTAAGCCCAACATATTGAAGAGTAAATGCACAATGCTACTGGGATCGTGTAAGAACATCGCCGTCAACGGTTGCCACCATGCGCCATTGAATAATTGATCGGGGACCAATGCACCCCAATCGTAAATATCTAGAACTCCTTTCAAAATAAGAGCGATCGAAGGCTGAAGGTTGAAAACAATATCTGAACGAATCACTCCATAAAAAATAATAATTGGTAACGCATAAATCAAACAATTCACCGCCACGATCGCATAGGTCAACGGCACTTGACGCATGGTCGTCGGGTTGCGGGGATTGTATTTCAGATCTTCTTGCTGCATTCGCTGTAAGTTCTGGAGAATGCTACGAGATTCTAAATTCAATGATTGAAACGATCGGATTGGAGCCTGCTTCGATCGCCACTCTAAACTACTCTTTAATTCAGTACTGGGCAGTTTTTTTAGGGCTTGAAATTCTATATTTGCAATCTCAAAATTCCCCGCATACCAATCGGCAGTAGCAATCCAAAATCGTTTACTGGCACTAGAATAATCATTAAGTCCAGTGTGCAAGAGTTGCTTCACGTCATTAGTTTGCCCAGTGAATGCAAAGGCATACAATTTACTGAGTAATACCAACGCAATGTTGCCAGATTTCCCCGATCGTAAATGACACTCTTTCACAGCCACCAATAATTGATCTAACTGCCTCGTTTCCCCAAGCGATCGTAAATATAGTCCAGCACTACTCGCTTCATCTAATCGCTGCTCTTTCGTCAATTGTGTCTCGGCAATATTCAAATAGGCATACCATTTGGCTTGTAAACTATGAATCGTCGCGATCGCCAACCGACAATCATAGTCATCAATAGACTGCATCGGCTCCAATAGTTTTAATGCACCATCAAGATTTCCCTGATGAGCCAAGGCTAAAGCTTGCAACGTCTGAGGATAGCTCCACCAACCATCTCCAGGATGAAGAATTCTGACCACATTAGCAATTAGCCGCGCTTGAATATATTTCTCCTGCGATCGGAGTTTTGCAACCTGCGCCATGCCAAAAATCGGCAACCCAATGCCAATAGTCCACAACACCGCCACCAGCCCCACGGTCCATTGTGCTTTCAGTCGCCAACCGATCGCCATAATGATCAAAATCGACGCGGCTATAAATGACCAGCCTTGATTCTTTTTCGATCGTAGCAGAATGGCAATACAGGAAATTGCAACAATCTGAAGAATAACAATTTCAATACTCATACAGAATGTTCATCCCTAATAATTCGTCCTTACGTCTCGTCCAGCTTCGAGGCCAACACTAACCCAACATCAGCGCCAACACTTGCCCGATCGCATCCCGTTGTTCCTGGTCGTAGCCCCAGCGATCGAGAAAGCTTTGATAATCACCCTTATTATTTTGAATTGTAGATTGCATCGATCGCAACAGAGTTGTTATTTCAGACAGGTTGAGTTGTTGAACTAAATGAATCGATCGCGCTTGAGTTTGGTTTGAACTAGCGGCCATTTCATCATTGCCATTGCGTTGATGAGTCAGTGCCATTGCGGTCGGCATCGCAATATTTTTTACCATCAAATCCGCGATCGCATCCGGGTTCGATCGTAAGGCTCGGAGCAATGACGGAGTTGGCGAATCAGCCAAGGCAGAATCCCCCGTTAAAAACACCACAAAGAATCCCCGTGCGCCGTTCTGAGTTTGAAGCAATGCTGTAATCGCGGATTCTAGTAACGCATCAGATGGAGTTGACATTAATAGATCTTGGGTCAGATCCATTGATTGCTCAAAGGTAATATCAGGGGAGACCGTAAATTCTAGGTTCATTTTAAAAGGTTGAATAAGGTCGATCATTTCATCATACCGCTTGTTTTTAGATGATTTCTAAAAAGTTATTACCAATCAGATTGAATATAAAACATTATCCCAATTTCCAAACCTTAATTGAATTATCAGAACTCGCACTCGCAAACCATTTTTGATTTGGACTAACAACGATCGCATTCACCGCACTTTTATGACCTGTCAGCGCTACGATCGGCTCACCCGATGCAAAATGCCAAATCCTGATGGTCTTATCCCCACTGCCGCTAATTAAATAATGACCATCCGGTGTAATTGCCACACTATTCACCACATCCAAATGCCCAATTAACGTCTGCACCAGTTCACCAGATTGAGTATTCCAAATTTTAATTGTACGATCTTTGCTACCACTGACAACATATCGTCCAGACTGCGTTAGTGCCACACTCAACACTGAATTATTATGGCCACTAAAACAATGAAGAAGTTGAGTAGTATTGAAATTCCAAACCCGAACTTTGTTGTCAAGTCCCCCGCACGCCACCACCTGAGCATTTGCACTAATCGCCACCGATCGCACCATACCCGACACTTCAGGATAACTCCGTAACAACGCTCCCGAATTGACATTCCAAACGCACAGGGTCCGATCTTCGGCACCGCTGACTAAAAATTGACCATCGGGACTCACGGCGATCGAATTAATGTCTCGCGTATGCACGGAAAGCGATCGTTCCAAATTTCCCGTACTCAACTGCCAAAATTTAATACTAATATCATCACTACAACTGACTACCGTTTTACCATTAGACGTAATCGCCAAGCCATTAATCGGTTTAGTATGTCCTTCCAAAATTTTATCCGGATTGCCACTCAACAAATCCCAAACAATAATCCGATCGTCCAATCCACCACTCACCAACGTCTGACTATCAGGACTAGCCGCTAAAGCAAGAACCCAAGATGAATGGCCTTTAAGAGTCGAAATACACCCATAGAGATCCGTTAGTTCACCCGAAATACGATCGCTAGTCGGTAAAGACGTTGGCGAAGAAGTCGGAGAGGAGATTGGTAAAGAGGTTGGCGAAGAAGTCGGCGAAGACTTTGCAGACGGAGACGATCGGCGAATATCGACCATTGGCAATTCCTTCGCTTGAGACAATTGATTTGATTGAGACGAAGCATCAAGATCTCGTAAATCCGTCACAAAATTGGAATTACTAAGCCCTTCAGAATTGGCCCGAATCTCTGAATTGCTGAAACTATCAGAATGGTTGGCCGACTGTGGAAGTCCAGAAAGTTCGGGCGGCGCAGTGGTGTGCGAGATTGATGATGATATCCCACTTCCTCTCACCGGAAAAGACGCTGGAGACTGACTTGAAGGGCGGGACAGTAGGAGGAGCCGTAAATCATGCATGACTTGATCTGCCGTCTGATAGCGCTCGATTACGAGATCTTTCAGTAACCGATCGAGAACTTGTCCAATCCCTTCCGAAAATCGAACGCCTTGGTCCGCCAACTTCGATCGCCATAGCCAATTGCCCTGAATCGGGTCATACAAGTCATCCGGCCTTGTTCTCGTCATTAAATACAAACAAGTTGCCCCCAGACTATACAAATCACTCGCAGGGAATGCTCGACCGCTTCGGAGTTGCTCCATTGGCGCATAGCCTTCAGTACCAATTCTTGTGCCGGGAACCCCCAAATCAGATCCAACTTCTTCAAGCACTTTAGCAATGCCGAAGTCAATTAAAATTAGGCGATTATCCAGCTTGCGACGAATGATATTAGCCGGGGTAATGTCGCGATGAATCACATTACGATCGTGAACAAATTTCAAAATCGGCAGCAAACCTGCCATCACTTCCCGAATTTTCTGCTCCCCAAAACAGCCCTGACGAGATAATTCTTGCGCC
>JAJAYH010000320.1 GCA_026786325.1 Alkalinema sp. CAN_BIN05
GCATTCCCTTGAGATACTGTTTCGCAAATTGATCGTGGGGCGTATTCGTCATTGAGCGTATTTATTATTTAACTGGCTTTTTTCTTGTCCTTACGCGCTGATTCCTTTTCTTTCTGCTTATCGCGTTTTGCGTCAGCCTTAGCCGTTTTTCCAGCTTCGATGCCAGATAATTTTGCTAAGTCTTTTTCTTCGGCAACTTTGTCCAAGTAATACTTGAAGTCTCCGCGATAAAGCCGAAATTCACCATCGCGGATTTCCAGAATTTTAGTCGCGGTCTGGGACACGAAATACCGATCGTGAGACACAATAATTACCGTACCGTCATAGGCTCCGATCGCCCCCTCCAGCATCTCTTTTGCGGGAATATCAAGGTGATTGGTTGGCTCATCGAGAATCAGCAGATTTACGGGTTGAAGCAACATTTTTGCGAGGGCCAAACGGGCTTTTTCACCACCACTAAGGGCTGCAACATTTTTGCGCACCGTGCTGCCACTAAAAAGAAATCGCCCCAAAATGGTTCGGACTTCTTCGTTGGTCCAATCAGGCACTTCATCATGAATGGTTTGCATCACATTTTTAGCGAGATCTAGCGCTTCGGCTTGGTTCTGCTCAAAGTACCCCATGACAACATTGTGATCCCCCAGCTTCACTTCGCCTTCGGATGGAATTTCACCGCCTGTAATTAGACGTAAAAGCGTTGATTTCCCAGCACCATTCGGGCCAACGATAGCAATCTTGTCGCCCCGTTCAATTAATAACTCGGTCCCAAGAAAAAGAAGTTTCTCGCCAAAGAAATGGGTCATATTCTCCACCATCACCACTTCCCGGCCACTGCGGGGTGCTTCTGGGAATTTAAACCGCAGACCGCGTATTTCCGACTCAGGCGCTGCAATCCGATCGATTTTGTCTAATTGTTTTTCGCGGCTTTTGGCTTGGGTACTTCGGGTGGCGCTGGCTCGGAATTTTTCGACGAATTCTTGTTGCTTTTCGATTTCCTTGTTTTGACGCTCATAGGCTGCGAGTTGGGCGACTTTCTGCTCGGATTTTTGCAACAGATAGGTGGAGTAGTTGCCCAGGTAAGTTGTGGAGATGCCGCGCTCGGTTTCGACGATGTTGTTACAAAGACGATCGAGGAATTCTCTGTCATGGGAAACAATTACCATGGGTGTATTCAACCCACGCAAATAATTTTCCAACCATTCGATCGTATCCAGATCCAAATGGTTGGTCGGCTCATCCAACAGCAGCAAGTCGGGTTCTTGCAAAATCACTTTAGCCAAGTTCATCCGCATTTGCCAGCCGACACTAAAAGAGCTAACCAAACGATCGGCATCCTCCAAGGTAAAGCCCATATCTGGCATCACTTTGCCAATTTTTGCTTCAATCCCATAGCCATTCATGCCTTCAAACTGCCGTTGTAGCTTATCCATTTTTTCTAGCAGATTGTCTAGCTGCTCGGGTGTGGCAGTTTCTAGGGCATGGTGAATTTTGGTTAGGGCTTCATGGACAGTATTGACATCCCCAAAAGCACGCCACAGCTCATCTTGGACAGTACGACTCTCGTCAATATCAAACTCTTGATTTAGATAGCCAATACGCAAGCTGTTGGGTCGAATAATTTGGCCTGTGGTTGGCTCAATTTCACCCATGATAATTTTGAGCTGAGTAGACTTCCCGGCTCCATTCACGCCCACAAGCCCCACCCGATCGCCCGGTCGAACTTCCCAATTAATATCCTTAAGAACTTCACCTGTGGGATAGGTTTTGCTGATTTTTTCGAGGCGCAGCATGGATAGCTCCAGATTGGGGCGGGATGGGACTTGCAATTAAGCTAAAGAATTGTAACGTATGGCGTGACAAAATGACGGAGTCTATCACGACTTTAGATCCGTCAACGAAGCCTTACGCGAGTGAAATCGAAGAAGTTTAAGGTTTCCGAATAATTTCCGAATAATTTCTCAGTAATAGGGATTTCCTAAGGCCATCACCAGATCCAAGAATTGATTGAACGATCGACTTAGAGCTAGTTGATTTAGGTGTAGATATATAAATGAGTATCCTGGTTCACTGTCGTAGTTTGAGGTTTAACGCTATTATTTCCTAGATTGTGGGAGCACTAAGGGTTTTATCAAATCAATGTTTCAAATCCAGTACAGGTATAAAATTCAACTTACGTACGCATACCTTAAAATCTTGAAGTGTGCCGTTAATGATGTCCTATTCTGTGTTCGTTGAAATAAATTTGGTAATTACTCTGGAATCTCCTCCATACATCGGTTTTGGATCTGTTACTAGGCAGTCTTTGATAATAATTAAATTCAGGACTCCTGAGGTTTAATATTTGTCAAAGAACACAATTTGCCCGTTGAGTTCTCACTTAAAAGATTGATTGGTTGAGTTGATATGAACATCATTAATGTCTTACATACTGCGATAGATCCGGTCAGTTCCGGTGTTTTGACTGTGGCAACCACGCCCCTGGTTGCTGTTGAGATCGTTGCACCAAGTCTTGAAATGCTTCCAGCGGGTCTCGGGAATACCCTGATGAATCTGGTTGGAGCCGTTGGAATTCTATTTGTCGGTTGGCTAGTCGCATTATTTGTATCCAGCACGGTGCAAAAGCTGCTGAATCAGACGGATTTGGACGATCGTTTATCGCGCACGTTGACAGGTAGCTCGAACATTAGTATCGAGAACATTCTAGGTGCCGTAACGTTTTGGCTCATCATGTTGGTGGCATTGGTCGGAGCATTGAATGTTCTGAACTTGACCATGGTCTCCCAACCCCTGAACGAACTGCTGAGTTCCGTTTTTGTATTTTTACCTAAGCTTGGTGCGGCGTTGCTCTGGAGCGGTCTGGCTTGGGTCGTTGCGACGGTACTGAAAAATCTGGTCATTCAATCGGCCAAGGCATTTGATCTTGACAGCAAGGTCACGAGTGCGTCGAGTACCAACTCTGTTATTCTCAGCGAGACTTTGGCAACTGCTATCTTCTATTTCGTCATTCTCTTTTTCTTACCACTCATTCTTGACACATTGGGGCTGAAAGCGTCTCTTGGTCCGGTGAATGACCTATTAAATCAAATTCTGAGTGCGTTACCGAAGATTTTGAAAGCGGTGATTATTGGCGCGACGGGTTGGTTTATTGCTAATATCGTTCGCGGAATTGTCTCAAACTTGGCGGCGGCGGCGGGTGCGGATACGATCGGTGCAAGAGTTGGTTTACATCAAACCTCCACGGGTCAATCGCTCTCTGGTTTGGCTGGATTGACAACTTATGTCTTAATCCTGATCCCCACAATAACGGCTGCATTAGGCGCGTTGGAAGTTCCAGCAATAGCAACTCCTGCGACCAACATGCTGAACAGTGTGATGAACACGATTCCGCAGATTTTCACCGCTGGCGCAATTTTGGCCGTGTCGTACTTTGTTGGTAAATTCCTAGCCGAATTGGTTTCCAGTTTGTTACAGGGCTTTGGCTTTGACAATGTATTGGTGTGGTTGGGTGTCAATCCATCGGGTGATGCAATTCAAGAAGGCATTCAAACGCCGTCTCAAATTGCGGGTGTGGTTGTACTGGTCGGCACAATGCTGGTTGCATCAGTTGCTGCAATAGATGTCTTGAACTTGCCTGCGTTGAAAACGGTTTCGACTTCGTTATTGGCGATCGCGGGTCAAGCTTTGGTGGGTGTGTTGATTTTCGCAGTTGGTCTATACCTTGCAAATCTTTCCGCCAAGCTAGTGCGCAGTTCGGGAATGCCTGAAGCAAATACGTTAGCCAATGTCGCTCGGATTGTAATCTTGGCGTTCTCGGGTGCGATCGCGCTTGAGCGTGCGGGTGTTTCGACCAATATTGTCAACTTGGCATTTGGTTTGTTACTCGGCGCGGTTGCGGTTGCAATTGCGATCGCCTTTGGTCTAGGTGGCCGCGATGTGGCGGCGGATCAGCTTCGTGAATGGATCAAACCATTCAACAACAAAGAGTAATTGGTGATCGATCGATCCCCCTAGCCCCTCAATAAAAGGGAGAACCGGAATTCAAATCTTAGTCCCCATTATCAAGGGAGATTTAGGGGGATCGAGTCTTTTGATACCAACGAAAAATTCTCTTAGGGAGCCGATCGTGTTGCGATCGGCTCCCTGATTTTTTAATATTTTCCGATCGTCCAATAATGCACTAACAATCACCGCACTAACAATCAATCTGTTCACAAGCCCCAATACTCACCCAACTACTACTGCCATCTTCCCAATGTTCTTTTTTCCAAATTGGTGCATTATGCTTCAACGTATCGATCGCATACTGACAAGCCGCAAAAGCTTCGCCTCGGTGTGGACTCCCGATCGCCACTAAAACACTGATTTCACCGATCACTAGCTTCCCAGTCCGATGATGAATCACCAC
>JAJAYH010000321.1 GCA_026786325.1 Alkalinema sp. CAN_BIN05
GATCTTCTAGTTTTAGAACATCGCCCTTTTTTGATCAAATCTTGAAGTGATTACGCGGCTAAATTAGCAGCCACAAAATCCCAATTCACAAGCTTGTCCAAATAGTTGGCAATGTACCCAGGGCGAGCATTGCGGAAGTCGATGTAATAGGCATGTTCCCACACATCTAAGGTCAACAATGGCTTCTGACCTTTGGTTAGAGGATTGTCAGCATTCACTGTCTTGGTGATTTTTAATGTGCCTGCGTCTTCTACAAGCCACGCCCAACCACTGCCGAACTGAGGCGCTGCGGCGGCGGCAAATTCAGTTTTGAATGCATCATAGCTGCCGAATGCTGCTTCAATCTTCGTCAGCAAATCGCCCGTCGGTGCGCCGCCGCCGTCTGCTTTCAGGCTGTTCCAGAAAAAGCTGTGGTTCCACACTTGAGCAGCGTTGTTGAAGATTCCTGCTTGGTCTGCGTTCCCCGCTGTCATGACGATAACGTCTTCTAGGGATTTGCCTGCGAATTCCGCTTTGCCTTCTACCAATTTGTTGAGGTTGTCAACATAGGCTTTGTGATGCTTGCCGTAGTGATATTCAAACGTTTCGGCCTTCATCCCAGCGGATTCTAAGGCATCAGGTGCGAAAGGTAAGGGGGATTGCTCGAATGCCATGACAATATTCTCTCTAAAATTGTTTTCAACTTCATCTCTCTTAACAATTTTAACAGATTTCACATCGACTTGACCAAACAAAAGCCTGCGCGTAGTCAGATTATTTAAAGTGCTGTTTGAGCAATTTTTTGACCAAGGCGTAGGTTGGAACCGGGAGCGGGCTTCAAAATCACGGCATCGATCGGGACTACACCTGGTTCGTCGCTGCCCAAACAAGTGGCGGCGCGATAGGACAGATCAAGAACTCGTAAATGCTCATCAACATAAGGGCCACGATCGTTGATCCGAACAATCACCTGTTTGCCGTTTTTCCTGTTTGTGACTTTCAGATAGGTGTCAAAGGGCAATGTTCGGGATGCGGCGGTTAGGCCAAACTGGTTATAAACTTCGCCCGTGGCCGTAATTCTTCCATGGAAATATGGACCATACCAAGATGCTGAACCACTAATAGCTTCTTGTGTTTCTTCTAGACCGTACAAATTAGATTGGGCCTTGGCAAGCTCTATTTCCGGTTGGCCGACAGCAACGCGCAGGTGATTGACCCATTCAATGGCAATTAAATCGCCATTGCGCCCCAATTTCTGGGAAAGTTCTGGGGTGATAACAAACACAACATTTTTGCCCAACATCATGACTGGGTTGTCCCCTTGGTAAACAGCTCTCAGCTTAGAGAGATCCAAGTTGTCAGCCCGCAGTAATTCGTTTAATCGAGTGGATAATGCCTCGGCAGATTGCCGGGTGGGTAGTTCTGCAATCTGACATCCCTTTACCCACACTTGAAAGAGTCCACCTTCCGTCGCCTGCGTTCTAGATCCCAGGCTTTGACGAGGAGAACATTTCCAAAAGGCGGTCCGGAGTTCAGCAATAGAGGATGGCATTTCGGGAGTCGATCGTACCGATGAATCTCCCTTCGCGACCACGAGTACTGCTGGCAACACCGAGTTACAATCTCCAGAAACACGATGAAACTGATCGAACCAACTTCCCACCGTTTGGGTCATGAGGCTATCGATCGAAAAGCCCTGAATATCTTCGGAATTGCCCGTCTGTGAACCATCTGGCATTAATGCGTCGAACGACACATTCGTGGCTGAAGCGGTCGCCGAAGTCGGGACGGTTGCGTCTTTCCTAAATAATTCTTGGTCCAAAGCTCCAATCCAGGCCGAAGAACCAGAAACTTTATCCAGATGTTCCGGAGGCGAGGTCGCGAGGGGTGAAAAATTATACATGGTACTTCGGCTAGATACAACCGAAGAATCGTGAAGACCTTCATAGAGTCTCGTACTTAATCCTAGGATTCCGATAACGGCGGAAACAGCGGTAATTGATTTAACGATAGACATATGTGAATTCAAAATGTAAGATGCAATACAATTTTAACTGTTTCAGGATTATAAAGATGCCATGAAAAATTCAGCATCTATCCCAAGTAAAGTATTCATGTTGCATGATCTTCCTTCTTTTGAGTCTCTAAGGAACCGTCTGTTCTACGAGTATAGGCTGTCATATCAGTAGATCTGACTAGGTTGGTCGCCCTAAACAATTGCTGCTTACCTAAATCAAATTGTCATCGAATCATGATAATAATACTCATGGTTTTCCAGAAATATGGTGCGATCGGTCAAAACTAACTTGCGCTGACTAACCTGCATTGACTAAGGCAACATCTTTTGGAGAAAGGTTTGATTCGAGAACTTGGCCATCTTTAAACCAGATGACGCGTCGGGTGCGGCGGGCAACATCAGCCTCGTGCGTCACCATTACTACGGTCATACCGCTAGCATTAAGTTCACCGAAAATATCGAGAATTTCTTCTGTAGTGGTGGAATCTAAGGCTCCGGTGGGTTCGTCCGCCAACAGTACGACGGGTCGGTTGACGATCGCTCGGGCAATGGCGACCCGCTGCTGTTGTCCGCCGGAAAGTTGGGTGGGTTTATTTTGTAGGCGTTGCTCTAGGCCAACTCGCACAAGGGCTTCACGGGCACGATCGCGGCGTTCTTGAACCGGGACTCCGGCGTAGATCATCGGGAGCATGACGTTCTCCCAAGCTGTGAGCTGAGATAGCAGGTGAAATTGTTGAAAGACGAAGCCTAATTTTTGGTTACGAATCCGGGCGAGTTCGTTGTCGGGAAGAGTATCGACCTCAATGCCGTCTAGGTAGTAGCGTCCGGCGGTCGGGCGATCGAGGCAGCCGATAATATTCATCATGGTGGACTTTCCAGATCCAGATGCGCCCATGATGGAGCAATATTCTCCTGCATTAACTGTCAAATCAACTCCAGCTAAGGCATTTACAATAATGTCGCCGATACCGTAGACCTTGGTGATGGATTGGAGTTGGACGATCGTAGACATAGGATTTTTAGAGGGTTTGGGGTTTAAATTGCAAAACAAATCAGATCTTTAAGCGCTGCGTAGGGCGACGATCGGATCGAGTCGTGCGGCCTGACGGGCTGGAAACACCCCAAACACTAGGCCGATCGTCCCGGAGACCGTCACCGCTAGAGTAATTGCAACGGGCGAAACTACGGCTTGCAACGGCGAGAAGGCTGCAACTAGTAAAATCCCCCCAATCCCCACGCCTGTCCCGATAATGCCACCTGCTGCCGATAGCATCACGGCTTCGATCATAAATTGCATCAAAATATCTTGTTCCGATGCCCCGATCGCCTTTCGCAGTCCAATTTCCTGGGTTCGCTCCGACACCGAGACCAGCATAATATTCATGATGCCAATGCCGCCGACCAACAGCGATACGGCGGCGATCGCGGCCAAAAGTGCCGTCAATCCGCCCGTAATGGTGCCGACGATCCGGAGAATATCTTTTTGAGTTTGGACCGTGAAGTCGTCTTCAGTAATGATTTTGTGGCGACGACGAATTAGATTAGTAATCTGAAATTCAGCGGCAGGAATGCTGGCTTCATTAACGGCTGATACCGAAATAAAGCTCAGGTCTAAGCCAAAGGGCGAGGTGCGTCCGGTGAGCAATGTTGCGGTTGTTGTTAAAGGCACATAAACCGCATCATCCTGGTTACTACCTAAAAACGAGCCTTTTGCCTGCAAGACTCCAACTACTTCAAAACTTGTGTTGCGGATCCGAATTTTGCTGCCGATCGGATCCTTGCCCTCAAAAAACTGCTCTGCAACCTCAGATCCCAGAATTGCAACGCGGGTATTCCGTTCGAGGTCCACATTGTTAATAAAACGCCCTTTTGCCACGTCGAAGTCCCGGACAATCAGGAATTCGGGGGTGGTTCCCATGACCAGTGTGGTGCGGTTTTTGCCGCCGTAGGTCACGGAAAACTGGGACTGCCGTTGAGGTGCGACACTCGCAACGCTAGGCACTTGAGCAGCGATCGCTTTGGCATCATCCCAGACCAAATTACGCGGTAGAAATGTGGTCCGTTGACGGGCACCTGGGGAGCCGGGCGTGACAAATAAAACGTTGGGTCCGAGGGATTCAAATTGTTCTGACGCTAATTTTTGTGCGCCTTGACCAATGCCGATCATGGCGATGACTGATGCATTGCCAATAATCATGCCCAGCATGGTCAGTCCAGTTCTGAGTTTGTTGGAAGTCAGAGTCTTGACTGCCATGTTGCCACTTTCGAGCCAATCCATGTTGAAGTCCTTTGTACGAGTTGGGATTATGAGTTGACCGATCGGACTAACGACCATTTGACTAAGTACTATTTTTTCTCTTTGTGATCCTTTAGCAATTGATCTAACTTTTGACCCTCTGGAAGATTTATAAATACCCGATCGCCCTCTTTTAGACCCCCAGTTATCTGGGTTTTCCCGACTCTGCTGCCAGATTTATTTCCTGAC
>JAJAYH010000322.1 GCA_026786325.1 Alkalinema sp. CAN_BIN05
CTCCGGCCCCGATCGCCACGCCCGAAATCATGGCTCAAGTTCAAGCCCAAGTTTTGGAGCCTGCGATCGCTGAATTAAAACGACGCGGCATTCAATATTGCGGGATTCTTTACGCTGGACTAATGATCAGTCCCACGGGAAAGGTCAATGTCATTGAATTCAATTGTCGCTTCGGCGATCCTGAGACCCAAGCTATTTTGCCGCTTTTGGAAACCCCGCTACATGAAATTATGCTGGCTTGCGTAGAAGGTCGTCTGTCTACGTTTGGCCCCTTGAAATGGAAGTCTGATGTATCTGCTTGTGTCGTCGCGGCTTCTGGAGGCTATCCCGGCGTATACAAAAAAGGATTAGCTATTACTGGAATTGCTGAAGCCGAAGCTCAAGCCTCACTGGTGTTCAACGCTGGAACGTATCAGAAAAAAGATGCTCTGGTCACGGATGGCGGACGAGTTTTGGGCGTTGGGGCGATCGCTCCGACCTTCGATGCGGCATTCAGTAAGGCTTATACTGCGATCGAGTCCATCCAATTTGATGGGATATACTATCGCCGAGACATTGGACACAGGGTCCGATCGGGTTCCTAAATCTAATTGAATTGAGATTGTATTTAGATTGCATTTAAGAAATTACGTTCCGATCGTTCATTTTCTCTGTCTCACATGAAACTTGCCATGTCATCATGGAAACTATTGCGCCCTATCCTCAAAATTTCTAGTTTATGAATAGCTGCATCATCATGGCGGAAGTCATCCGTCCACCTCAATTGCGTTACACCCAGGACAACCAAACGGCCATCGCGGATATGGAAGTCCAATTCCCCGGACAGCGCCCAGAAGACCCACCCGCTAAGCTTAAAGTTGTGGGCTGGGGAAATCTGGCCCAAGAGATGCAAACGTCTTACCAACTTGGCGATCGGGTTGTGATTGAGGGGCGACTGGCCATGAATTCGGTCGATCGGCCTGAGGGGTTCAAGGAAAAGCAGGCTGAACTGACGGCTTCCAAAATCTATAGTCTTGGCATGACGGATATTAGTGCGCCGCCAATTGTCGATAGTCCTCCGGCATCGACAGAGCCTTCGGCATCCACCCGATCGAAAGCTCCAAAAGCTAGTTCACCGCCTGCGGCAGAGCCTGACTTCGATGATATTCCGTTTTAACTAGCTAAGTTTTTAACTTGCAAGAAATATCCATCCGATCGTAACGATCGGATGTTTCATATAATTTTTATATGCTCGCTAACAATAAACTTGTAGTCTTTATATATAGTATGAAAATAAAAAAGGATGAGAACTACTAAGTTTGCGGTCTCATCCTAGTTCTTTCGCGTTCACTCTTGAATAAGATTGCCAATTAACAATCTTATAGAATGTTATGATAAGTTTACATGCGTTTACATAAAATGGAAAGAGGCTGCGTGGTCTGATGACAGAATTGGTGAGCCTATTCAGCAACCTTATGGCTTCAGTATTCGTCACTTGACTCGGCGTAAAATTTTAGGGGCTTGGGCGGTGATCTCCATTGTTGTGTTTGTCTGAATAATTGTGTCTTGTCTAAAATCTTGTATTGTGTTGGCGAGAGAGGCTGGGAGTCTTGTTTTATGAGTCGGATGAATGCAGCTTGGTCGAATTCGGAGCAGTGGACGGAGGCAGTCCCTGAGATTTTTAAGCAGCCAATGACGATCGCGTTTGGGGGTGCAATTTTGGCCCATGCAATTTTTTTCTTAGGGCTACCTGTTGTTGCGGGTAAAGACAATCAGCCAAGCATTGCAGACACGCCTCTAGTCCAGCTAAGCCCCCAGGAGTTGTCCCTAATTCCGCCCGATGTAACCCAATCTAAATTTCCTGCTGCGACGCTTTTACCGAGTAGCACTGGCTTGCTTACGCCGTCTATTCTTACGCCGTCTATTCTTTCACCTTCTATGCCACCCCTTGATTCTGGGACTACATTTACACCTGGGATTAATTTTGGTTCGTCGAGTGGCTCATCGTCTCCTATTGGTATCTATCCCGATGGTGGTTCGTCTATCAATAGTGGCAATATTTTTCAATCAGAGCCTGATAGGAATAAAAAGTTACAAGCTGAGAAAATAGCGGCTGAGAAGATAGAATCGCAGAGAGTCGCAAATAACGCAAAACTTAACAAGACTATTGAATCTCCGCCTCCAATAAGCCCAATGCCTCCGGGGACAGATGCTGGGAAACCCGTACCTGTTAACCCTCCAAGTTCAACTACGCCATCTCCAACCCCTACGCCACCCAGTATTGCAGGCAATCCTATCTATGTGTTTGACTCGAAGGTAACAGGCCCGACGATCGGAGTTAGCCTACAGCAAGTAATCGGTAATTGGCAGACTAAGCCCGGTTCAAAAGAGAAAGAAATTTACAGCAGTTCGCAAAAACCGCCTGAACAATTTCAAGTTGATACTCAGACTAAAACACTCCCCTATCCTGTGCAGGTCAATAAACAACTCGTTGCTGTGATTCCTGATTATGCCCAGAAAGTAAAGGAAGCAAAAGAGACAAATGGCAAAGCGATCGTAGGTATTGCACTAGATGGCCAAGGAAAACTTGTATCTGAGCCAAGCATTATTCAAAGTACTGGCTACCCTGTCTTAGATGCCTATGCGATCGAATATGTCCGATCTAGGATGTTTCGAGTTACAGGTCGTAGTGGACTCTACATTATGGTGATTCCGATCGAGCCGCCTGTAATCAAACCTGTTTCATAGAGTATGATTCGTCCATTGTTTTGCAAAATGGTTTGACAACAACGATCGTGACTGAATTTCGCCCCTCATCTCCTATTAATCGTGCCCGTGCGAGTCTGCGCCAAACGGTGGTGAGCTACTCGCAACATTTACGATCGGCTAAAAAGCGAATGCCCAATCCACGGCTCGAAACACAACTCGAAGCTGAACTTGCCAAACTGAATTCAACGCTGACCAAAATCGATCGTAACGTTGTTCGATTAGCTGTGTTTGGGTTGGTGAGTCGGGGGAAATCAGCGGTGATTAATGCGCTCTTGGGTGAAGACTTATTGGAGACTGGGCCAATTAATGGCATTACCCAAACACCTCGGGTGATTCAATGGCAGCCCGGTGGAC
>JAJAYH010000323.1 GCA_026786325.1 Alkalinema sp. CAN_BIN05
AACTTAGTGATAGTCAACTTTAGTGATAGTCAGCAATTTCGACCGATTCAGCACCTAGCCCAGACCAGAAAAAACAAACTCGATACTGGCCATTAATCCGAATACTATATTGACCTTCTCGATCCCCAGAAAGCATTTCTAGCCGATTACCTGGTGGAACATTCAGTTCCTCAACAGTGGCTACAGAGTCAATCTGATCTAGCTTACGCACCGCCACTCGAAAAATCATCTCAGGGCAAAGTTTACGAGCAGCCTTAGAGTTTACCCCGTTAAAAATATCCTCAGTGCCGCTGTTCTTAAAAGACTCAATCACCGTCACATGATAGCACGGTATCCATGCTAAGTTCTCAAGCCATCACAACTCAAAAACGATCGGCAAGCGTATTTTCTAGTCCGATAACTTGTCACAAGTCCGCCAAAAACGATCGTGAACTCCATGCGATCGCGTCTCCGCCACCTAGATGTAATTTCTCTTTGCTTTTCTGTATCCTAGATGTAGCGCAAGACTGATAGGAGATCTCCATGGCGACGCTTCAAACCCATTCTTGGGATGCATCAGATCATCTGGAAACAAAGGAAGACATCGCGCCTTATCTTGAAGCTGCTCTCGAAGATAGCGACCCCAGCCTAGTGGCAGCAGCATTAGGTGACATTGCCCGTTCTAAAGGGATAATCCACATTGCCTCTGAAACAGGGTTAGGGCGTGAAAGTCTCTACAAAGCGTTGTCTATCAAAGGCAATCCAGAGTTTGCCACAGTGCTTAAGATTTTACAGGCACTCGGATTACGTCTCCATGTTTCACCTATCGCCTAACCCATGAGCAACCCGATCGCCATCCCCGCAGTCTCAGTCATCTACGCCCACAATGGCACCTCCACCCGCCCCAACGCCTTCGGAATGCGCCCCATGCAAGAACGGGCCTACCAAAAGCGCGGCGAACAATATCTCCTGATCAAATCGCCCCCCGCGTCCGGCAAAAGTCGGGCACTCATGTTCATCGCCCTCGACAAGCTAGAGACCCAAGGGCTGATTGGCAAGTCGAACCCCGATGGAACCTCTGTGACGCACCGGGCAACGATGGCGGCAAAGTAAACGCAGTGAACAAAATTTCTAGAAAGTAATGCCAAAGTGCTGGTCTGCACCCACGCCACCTTCCGCTTTGCCGTAGATAAATTTGGTATCGAAGTTTTTGACGATCGCTTCGGCAAGCCAGTAAAGCCGAAGGAGTGGTTCCTCGTTCCCCTAGAGGTGATTGAGGAGGTAATTGAAAAAATTAAGGAAGGGACCATTGAACAATTCCGATATGATCCGAAGACAGCAAGTCTTACTGGAGCGCTCAGCGTTGCCTTCAGCAAATCGTAATGCCACCCAAGGAGTAACCGCCATAAAGACGATGATTGGGATGTTCTCGATTATGTACGATCGCTCATCTCAATCTTTCTCAGAATCGATAGCATTGATTTGATGAAGAAATTTCACAACGTTAGTCTGGATTCTTAAAAAATCCGAGAGAAACAATCGGTATCCTGTGATACCTCAGTAAGGTTGGAGGCGATATTGTCCCCAATTCTTTTGAGAGGGTTTCATGATTCAAGCTGTAACGACCAATTCAAATTTTCAGTTTGCTGAAGCTGAAATCTTGCGTAGCCGTCTGCCCCAATCTCTACATCGGTTGGCAGACCTAGCTTACAACTATTGGTGGTCTTGGCAGCCGGAAGCAGTCTCATTATTTGAATCCATTGATCCGACTGCCTGGGAACGCTGTGCCCATAATCCAGTCATGTTCTTGGCTGGGCTGGGCTACGATCGGTTAACTCAAGTGACCTGCGATCCGCAATACATGATGACCTTGAAACGGGTTGTTGGTCAGTTCGATCGCTATCTTGCAGAAGACACCACTTGGGCGAAAACTAATCTGCATCAGGATCTTTCACCTGCACATCCGATCGCCTATTTTTGTGCAGAATTTGGCATTCACGAATCGCTGCCCCTGTACTCCGGCGGCTTGGGCGTTTTAGCGGGCGATCATTTGAAATCTGCCTCAGACTTAGGGATTCCCTTGGTCGGAGTCGGACTTTTATACCGTCAAGGCTACTTCCGTCAGCGGCTTAACCGATCGGGTTGGCAGGAAGATTATTATGTTAATGCGCCCTTTGAGCAGATGCCGATTGAGCTAATTCGCCATGACGGCCATCCCATTACGGTTGAAATGCGGGTGCGCGATCGGTCTGTCAATGCTCAAATTTGGCGGGTGCGAGTGGGACGAATTCAGCTTTATTTGTTAGATACAGATTTGCCTGAGAACGACGGCATCGATCGATGGCTGACGGGACATCTTTATGGTGGCAACCAAGAAACTCGCATTGCCCAAGAAGTCTTGCTGGGGATTGGCGGAGTCCGGGCTTTAGCGGCGTTGGGGATTGAGCCAAGTGTCAACCATATGAATGAAGGCCATGCTGCGTTTTGTCTGTTGGAAACCTGTCATCAGGATATGGTGCGATCGGGTAAGTCTTTTTATGATGTTGAAAAAACGGTGCGCGACAAATCCGTATTCACCACCCACACTCCCGTTCCAGCAGGGCATGACGTGTTTAGTGTGGATTTAATGGATTCTTTTTTTGCCCACTATTGGCCCAGGTTGAATCTTTCCCGTGAACAATTCATGGCGCTTGGCGCAAAACGGTTGGGGGATCCATGGGAATCGTTTGGTATGACGGTGTTAGCCTTGCGCATTTCTCGGGCGGCCAATGGCGTGAGTGAGATGCATGGTCACGTTTCGCGAAAAATGTGGGCCGCGCTCTATCCCCATAAAACTGAAGATACAGTTCCGATCGGTTACATCACCAATGGTGTTCATGCCCAAAGTTGGACTGCGCCGCAAATGGCAGATCTATATTGTCAATACCTCGGTGCAGATTGGGCCGAACGAGCCTATGACCCAGAAGTTTGGAAAAAAGTCGATACGATTCCGGCCTCCGAACTCTGGGCAAGGCACCAAATTCTGAAGGAACGCTTGATTGCCCATACCCGCCGCCGGGTCCGATCGTCCCGAGAATCCCGAGGTGAAGACCAACATCTAATTGATGCGACGGATCATCTTCTAGATCCAAAAGTTCTGACGATCGGGTTTGCGCGACGGTTTAGTACTTATAAGCGTGGCGACTTACTGCTGCGAGATGCTGAACGAGCTTGGAACATCTTCACCCACGCCGATCGTCCAGTTCAGATTATTTTTTCCGGGAAAGCTCATCCTGCCGACGAAGAAGGGAAGCGGATTATTCAACGTTTA
>JAJAYH010000324.1 GCA_026786325.1 Alkalinema sp. CAN_BIN05
AATTAACCGAATTCCGATCGATATTCGAGACCTAGCCCAGGAAGTCATTCAAGAATTGAGTCCCCTAGCGATTGGTCGAAATCTTGATCTTCAGTTAATTATTGAAAAGCAAGAGCTTAACTATCAAATTTCGATCGATCGATTAATACTTAAACGAGTCTTAGTTAATTTGATTGGTAATAGTTTAAAGTTTACAGAAACTGGACATATTTTATTAAATATCACTGGAAGTAGTATGAATAATCCAATGATAAAAATCTTAGTCCAAGATACAGGCATTGGCATCAGTTCTGAAGATAAAGCACATTTATTTGAACGATTTCGCCGGGGAAGCCACAAACGATCGAATAGTGGACTCGGACTTTATCTATGTCGTCGAATTGTTGAGAAACACAATGGCACTATTCAGGTTGAATCTCAATTAAATCAAGGAACGACATTCACAATTCTCTTACCCATCTGATCGATTGCGCATCTACCCCAGCCAACAATTCTAAGAGGGTGTTTTTAAAATCGAAGGTTGTATCAAAAGACCCGATCCCCCTAAATCCCCCTTGTGAAGGGGGACTAAGAGTTGGAGTTTAAACTGAATTTTCAATTTGAATTCCAGTTCCCCCTTATTCTCCGGTTCCCCCTTATTAAGGGGGTTAGGGGGATCGGGTTTTTGATACCAACGAAAGGACTTTTCAAAAACCCTCTAACCCTTCGGAACCCAAACCGACACTGAACCCGCATTACAACGAAAATCTGCCCAGCCTTCATCATTGGTTGTTATAACCTCATTTACATGTTCAGTCGAATCCACATAGTCCGTATTCATTTGAGCAACCTTCATCCATTTAGTTCCAGAATCACCATTACTAATCACCACGCACATACCACCTGGATGAGCCTCATCTCCCGATCGGGTCCAACCGATCGTATTCTCATGGTCAAAATAGTCCTGCTGATCGCCATAAGAAAAACGATGTCTGACGGCCAAAAACTTATCAATTAAAATGCGATGGCTATCCATCCAAATTTCATACTCATTATCATCATTCCCCCTATCGGTATAGTGCGCACCATAGTAATCTGCATAGAAAATACAAGGATAACCATCATGTCGCAATAAAATCAAGGCATAGGCGATCGGCTTAAACCAACCCTCCACCACAGATTCCAAAGATTGCAAAGGCTGCGAATCGTGATTGTCAACCAAAGTAACGGCGAGCGCTGGCTGCCGTAAAACTAGACTATTGTCAAAAATCTTCCGCATATCATAATCATTGCCCGCCTTGCTAGCTTCCGTAAAGTTATAGTGCAATGGCGCATCAAATAACATCACATCTCCGCCCGTCACCTCAATAAAATTATTCAATGCTTCAACATCGGCTGACCAATATTCGCCCACCGCGAACAACCGCCGACCGGCCTGCTCGCGACAATGCTTCAACCACTCTGGGAAAAAGCCTGCCCGAACATGTTTAACGGCATCAAATCGAAATCCATCAACCTTAGTTGTATCTACATACCAGCCCCCCCAATCATTCAGTCGTTCTCGCACCTCAGGCGACTCAAAATCTAAATCACAACCCATTAAATAATCAAATACGCCCTTTTCCAAATCAACCTGATGATCAAACTGCTTATCTTTAAATAAATAAATAGCATCTTCGCCGTCATTCTTCGCATTATAATCAACTGCATCAAAATGCCACCAATGCCACTCCGCATCAGAATACTTTCCATTGCGTCCCGGAAATGTAAAATGAGTCCAAACTTTAACAGGTTGCATTTCACCGATCGCTTCACACCGATTTTCAGGATTCAGCGGAATAGCTTCTGCATCCTCATCATGATCAGCGCCCATCATATGATTAATCACCACATCCGCATAAACCTGAATCCCCGCCGCTTGAGCTGTTGCGATCGCTGCAAGGTATTCATCCTTCATGCCATACTTTGTCCGAATAGAACCCTTCTGGTCAAATTCACCCAGATCATACATATCGTAGACCCCATAACCCACATCCATTCCACCAGCCAGCCCTTTATATGCTGGGGGAAGCCACAGTGCATTGATGCCGATGTCTGCAAGATTCTGAGCTTCTTTCTTTAGTTCATTCCACAACGTTCCATCTGGCTCATTGTACCAATGAAAAAATTGCATCATTACACCATTGAACTCAGACATAGTTTTTATTTCCAAGCTAGTTTTGTCTCCAAATGACTTGAATCTGAAGATGCTTTTAAATTTATGGCCTAAAAATTGATTTGTAATCTCTCGGATTACAGACCTGCGAGAAATCTAAAGGAATACTTGTAATGGATACTTTCCAATGGTTCAATACTCATCTCTAGCACTTTAGATCTCAGCACTTTAGATAGACGCAGATAAGCACCATAGTCAGTAATGTAAGATCAGTAAATTTATTAAATTTAGGAAGAATATATCATGGATAATCGTATTGATCAGAATAGTTACGATTTGCATATTACTCCAGCAGAAATCGCAGCCCGCATGGAACGAGAAGGCACGGAGTATAAGCATATTCCCGAACATGAAGTACAGCCTAACCGTAAAGCACAGGAGGTTAGCAGTACGGAAGGCGTGACGATCGATGGTGAAGGCTTGCTAAATAACTATGCTATTGAGCCTGAAATATACTATGACGTTCCGGGCGATCGGACTGCGATCATCGAAAAAGAACATGAGATCATCGAAAAAGAACATGCAATTTTAGAAAAAGAACAGCAGCAGCAACAAAACGAAGAAGATCAAGCTAACTAAACCATCACCAAAGGGATCTATTGGATATCATTGGTCTATATTTGGGTTTCGATCTGAATGGCACCTGAATACCATAAACCAATGCTATTGTCAGCCCTTTCCCGGATGAATCTTTTTAAAACAACGGTCGCACTTTCTCTCAGCCTCTGTTTCATCCTAAGTCCCCCCGCCTGGGCCGCAGAACCTACAATCACCACAGCCCAAGGCACCACATTAGATCGAACCCTTGTAATCAACGGACTCATCGACCAAAACATCATCTATCTCGGCGAAACCCACGACAGCAGCGCCGATCATCAAATTCAACTGGAAATATTACAAGAACTCTACAAGCGTCGTCCTAACTTATCGATCGCCCTCGAACAATTCCAGCGCCCCTATCAACGCGTCCTTGATGATTACCAACAAGGCAAACTCACCGAAGCCCAACTCGTCACAAACAGCGAATACGAGACCCGCTGGGGATTTCCTTGGTCGCTGTATGAACCCTTGCTCCAATTTGCCAAAACCAATAATCTCCCATTAATCGCGCTCAATACGCCCAGCGAAGTCACCCGCAAAGTTGCCCGTCAAGGATTAGCAAGTTTGACCTTTGCCGATCGCCGCTTCATTCCCTCGCTTTCCACTATTCAAGTTGGGCCAGAATCCTACCGCAATCGGATCCAAACGATCTACACCGAAATGCATACAGCCAAAATCACTAGTCCAAGCAGCAGTTCAAACGGCACGAATCCAAACCACACAGATCTCAGCAAGAATCAACGCTTTACCCGATTTTTTGAAGCGCAAGTATTATGGGACGAAACCATGGCCGATCGCATTGCCCAAGCCGTGCAGCAAAATCCCGATCGCCTGATCGTTGTTCTCGTCGGTCAAGGCCATCTGTTTTACCACGACGGCATCCCCAACCGAGTTACACGACGGTTGAAAAACAAATCAGTTAAACAAACCACAATTCTGCTGAATCCCGATTCTAGTGGACAACCGCTTGAACCTACAACCAAGCAACCGATCGCAGATATTCTCTGGAACGCCAAACTCTATACACTACGAGCTTTAGGCGGAAATAAATAAATCGCCCCAGATACCCAAGTCACTACCACCGAGACCCAAAACATCAGAACCCCAAAACGAGAATCCGGCAATGGCGCAATTAAAAGAGCGATCGCCAAAATCTGTACAACCGTCTTCACCTTTCCAGCCAAATTCGCCCCAGGCACCGCACCACTCTGCATCGATGGACTCACCCGCCAGCCCGCTATAGTCAACTCCCGCGCCAAAATCAAAAACACGCCCCAAGCCGGAATCTGGCCCAACTCCACTAACGACATCAACGGGGCCAACACCAGCAACTTATCCACCAACGGATCCAAAAACTTCCCTAACTCCGTCACCTGATTCAACCGCCGCGCCAAATAACCATCTAGCCAATCTGTCCCCGCCACCACCAAAAACACAGCCACCAAAATCCATCGGGTTTGTGCGCTTGGTAGCTCTGCGCTTGATGTCTGTAATCCATAAAGCAAGATCGGCACACCCAATAGACGAGAAATCGTAATCCAGGTCGGCAGATTAATTTTGGAGAAATTCATAATGTCTGAGGGGTGTTACGGACGATCGCCTCTATCCTCTCAACAATCCGCCTCAATAATCTGTCTGAATGCGCCAGAGACATAAAAAAGATCTCCCAAATCCTTCAGGAAACCTTTGATCATTAGTCAACCCTAAAACCGAATTACTAAACCCTAAAACTCAGTCATGCAGCCATTACTCCCACAGTAGACAGTCTAGCAAGCGCCTTTTTTATTGAAAACAACCCAAACCGTCTTAAAGATGAGCTTCAAATCATAAAGAACAGACCATTTTGCTTGGTAGTCTAGGTCCATTTTCATAATGTCTTCAAAATCACTCACCGAAGAACGACCATTGGCTTGCCATTCACCTGTTATTCCAGGCTTCACGGTCAAACGTTGCCAGTGACCACGATCGTACTTTGCAACTTCATCTAAGCTTGGCGGACGCGTACCCACTAAGCTCATCTCACCCATCAGTACATTCCAGAACTGAGGAAACTCATCTAGGCTGGTTTTACGAAGCAACTTACCGACGCGGGTAATGCGGGGATCATCTTTGATTTTGAAGATATGACCTGACGCTTGATTTTGATCCTGCAAAGACTTTTTCAGACCATCAGCATTCTGAACCATAGACCGAAATTTCCAAATGCGGAAGGTCCGACCCCGGACACCGCAACGAATTTGGCTGTAGAGAATAGGGCCAGGATTGTCAAGTTGAACCGCGATCGCCAACGGGATAAACAGAGCCGACGTAATTGCCAACCCAACCAATGCCCCTACAACATCAACGGCCCGCTTGAGCTTGCTGTTCACCGATACGTGACGGGAATAGGCTTGAGCGTCGGCGATATTTGGGATGCTATTCACAGTTGGCTGGGTAGAAACCATATCATTAGCGCTTTGGGTGGTATTCCATTCATCAAGCGATCGAATAATGGAATGATTAGCTGGCTTAAGAGATTGCTTGGGAAAACTAGTAATCACAGGTGGGTACGGGGGTGTGACGTGTTGAGATTGACTTATGGGCTAATCCTAAGCGCCCGCCCCCTATTCCCCCCAGCCTAAGTCAGTGTTTTTGCGTAATCTTTAGATGTACTGGTGCTTTTGTGAAGTTCCTGTGGATTCCCCACCTCTAAGCCACCTTCACCAAGGACTTTTGAGACCGATCGGCCAACGAAATATAGCCTCTCTTCTTGGGCTAAATACTGGCTGCTCACCAAAAATCTCTAAAAACAAAAAATCTGCCAAATCTTTTATGATCTGACAGAAATCCAGGCTTGATACAACTTAGGAGGCTTTTGGATATTGGATTAAAGTGAAGGTACGTCGGCAAAAAGCTGATCGATTTCAGCCAGTGTCATGTCGCCTGAAGCGGGATCTAATTAAATTTCCTCAAAGAACCCAAAAAGTGTATCCAGAGTGACATTTCCAGATCCATTCGGCTCATTTTGAGAGAGTTGAGAGGGATTAAGTGGCTCATCTGACGAGTCCTTGGTTACGTAAACTTGCTGAGGCATAATCTTAGGACTTGACATTGAGTCAGGAGGACGGCGGTCCTCTGTATGAGTTAGGGGAGACAAGGAACGATCGGGACTTGAGTCTTCGTCCAACGCTTTAAAATCAGCTTTAAAATCAGCAAAGAATGCATCGATCGACTCATGAGACTCTCTCATCGAAGGCCGATCAACCGTCT
>JAJAYH010000325.1 GCA_026786325.1 Alkalinema sp. CAN_BIN05
CATATTGCCCCAAGACGGATCGGGCTGCTGAATCCCCAACCCAATCAAACTCAAAATCGCCTCCGCTACAATAAAACTCGGAATCGTCAACGTCGCCGAAATAATAACATAGGTCGCCGTCTGAGGCAAAACGTGGCGCAAAATAATATACAACGGCTTCCCGCCCATCACCCGCGCCGCCTGAATAAATATAAGCTCTGAAGCCTTGAGGACATTCAGCCAACTTTGCGGTAAGAATAACCAGCTTTCTTAACGTACTGATCGAAATATGATCCATGTGAGCTAGCTGCTATTAATCCAGAATAAACCGATGAAGGGACCCCCGAATATTGATAGATACCGCCATGAAGAAATTCAACTTCTAATACTTGAGCGCTTGAATCATATCCAACTGATGCAAGATTTGATGATGATACTGCGGTTCTATTCATTAGGTTTCCTGATTTATAGGTCTGTCTAACTATTTAATATACAGAAGCAACCTGAATATCATCCTGATTTGGATGGATACCCCGACACTTTCCGCATAACGTTCTGATTTGGGGAGATACGCAGATAGACTCCGTACATCTCCTTAATTTAGGCAGATACCCCAACAGATTCCGTGTATCTCCCCTCATATTCAATAACTTATCCTGATTTCATGGGACTACACAAGTTGTTTCCTCTGGAAAATAGTAAATTTTTATGAACGATCGGTACAAGCGATCGTAACCGCTCGGGATAAACGGTGGCTGGCTACTGTTAATGATCTTGAACAAATTGTTCGATCATTGATTAACTGAGCATATCAATGATCGAACTTGTTCAGGTACTTCACTAAAGTCTCGATCGCCCGTTATGAAATGATCTGTTTGTCCTTCGAGTATACAGTTTAAAAATTTGGAATCTTTAGGATCTCGTGGGAAATCGATGATTTCTGTGGGTGTAATCATTGTGATGGAAGCTTCAAAAACCTGCACCCATTGTTGAATGAGATCAGGAGGTAGCTTGAACTTAGGGCGAGAAATGACTCCGACATACTCAGCCACGATCGCGGTTGAAGCAATCCATTCAACATTGGGGGATTCAATCGAAAATAGAATAACTGCTTCTGGAGTCCGATCTCGAAGAATAGCGGAGATTAAAACGTTGGTATCAATGACAATTCGCATTTTCAAATCGATGATTTTCAATTTCAGAGGTAATATCCTCTTCTGTAATGGATTGGATTTGAGGAAGGGCTTGAGTTATTTTGAATAAAGCTCTGAGGGGCGATGGCTTGAGGAGAATAACTTTCACGATCGCACCTTCCAAACCAGATTGATAGGTTTCAGGAATCTGGATGTTGCCATCGTGGATCGTCGTTTGGAATTCGATCGCTTGTAAGTCCATAGTTTCGAGGTAGAAAGCTGATCAATATCACTGTAACACTAGAAACACGATCGCATTAATGCCATCCGAGCCAAACGATCGAGCAACCCCCTCACCGTTCTCACACCCGAAGAAGTCCGATCGACATTAGCTCCCTATCGCTCTACCCCACGCGGGTCCAACACATCTCGCAGCCCATCACCCAAGAGATTAAACGCCAAAACTGTCAACGCCATCAATATCGCCGGAGCGGCCACCAACCAAGGCTGCAACACCAAAATTGAAGCATTCGTCGCCAACGACAGCATATTGCCCCAAGACGGATCGGGCTGCTGAATCCCCAACCCAATCAAACTCAAAATCGCCTCCGCTACAATAAAACTCGGAATCGTCAACGTCGCCGAAATAATCACATAGGTCGCCGTCTGGGGCAAAACGTGGCGCAAAATAATATACAACGGCTTCCCGCCCATTACCCGCGCCGCCTGAATAAACTCCCGCTCCTTAATTGACAGAACCTGACCCCGAATCACCCGCGCCAAACCCGCCCAACGTACTGACGAAATAATCATCGTCACCAAGAAAAATCGTTGAGAACTATCCAAATTTTGAGGCAACACCGCCGACAGCGCAATCAACAAATAAATATCCGGCACCGTCATCAACACCTCAACAAAGCGCATCAATACCGCATCGACCCATCCCCCAAAGTATCCCGCAATCCCGCCCGCCAAAAGCCCCAAGGGAAACGAGATGCCAATCCCCAAAAGCCCAATCAACAGACTCACCCGACTTCCATAAATCAAACGACTCAACTGATCCCGCGCCTGCTCATCCGTCCCCAGCAGATTAATTCGTCCTTTACCGATCGTCCCAAACAAATGCAATTGGCTCGGAATCACACCCAAAAACTTATAACTCGCCCCATTCACGAATAACTGAATCGGTGCAGGAGAATTAGTGTCTATTTTCACCGATCGTAGTCCAGTCTTAATATCGATCGCCCCTTGAGTCGTGGGGTAAACATGGGGACCGACCCAATTACCTGCCGGACTTCTCCAGTGAATTGACGTTGGAGGAAGCAATGCGCCGTCAGGTTGGGATTCATAGGGATCATAGGGAGCCGCAAACTCAGCAAAAAGGGCGATCGCATACAACGTCGCCAAAATCATCCCGCCCCACCGCGCCAGACCATTTTCCTTCAGCCGTTCCCACCAACTCATGAGCCATACCCAATTGACGACTGCGATTGCGCACATCTGCCCAACAATCTTGCCTACTATCCTACAGGCGAAGGCCGCTAAATCTCCAGCTAAATCTCGACATGTAATTGCCAAAGCTGCTCATAATCTGCATGTTCCACTACAAAAACATTGGAATAGAGATTCGCAATAATTTGCTTCCCGTCCTGGGTCACAGACAAATAGCGCAGACCATCTTGAATAAATGGATAGACCCCTTGCCAATAAAATTTAGGATAATTGAGCCGTAAATCACCTGGATTTTTATAGCCTAGAAGCTGATTAACCCCCGTCTCCTCGAACTCATAGAAAAGTGCGCTAATCTTCTTCAGATAGCGGGGATCACTCAACTGACCAATCAAATCGGAGGCTCGAATTAGCCCAGGATAATCATCTGTCACCGATTGATCACTGGCCGCAGGCACCGGGAACCGAGTCAATTCAATATTGGATTTAATCCGATCGGCATCAATTAAGGCGTGGTTACCAAATCGTTCATCAATAAAAAGCTTTGCCCGATCGACATGGTAATGAGTCAACGCTGCATCGGTCGCTCCAGACGGCAACTGAATCATCTCATCATTGATTCCCGTCGCATACCAACCGTCTCGGTCCTGACGACAGACCCCCTTGACATAGCCAATGTCATGACAAACCAATGAAATAATAAAATGTAACCAATCGTCACAGGAAACCCCGCCCTCACGAATGTGACGACCGCGCAGAAGCTCTTGCCCCACGAGAGCGACCAAAATGGAATGCTCAACGTTGTGGTAGAGCGCATCACTGTTTGCGACATTTTCCATGGCCATGGACCCGACCCAGCCAATAATTTCTTCGTAATCCGCTCTTTACCCGCCGTAGGTACGACAATACCCTTCACGGAGTGTCTTCACGAAGTCATTGATGAGTAGTTCGGTTGCGTTAAACATTCAAGGAAGATTGACTATTCGGATAGTTATAGTGTGCCCCTTTCATCACAACTTGATACGGTGGACACATAAAATTGCTGAAGGGTTTATATTCAGAGAATACCATCATGCGCTATGCTTCATGTGAGTTACGCGGGTATAGTTTAGTGGCAAAACGAAAGCTTCCCAAGCTTTAGTTGAGAGTTCGATTCTCTCTACCCGCTTTTTAACGGTCAATCGATTTACTCCGGATTTCCCCCAACATAGCTCTGATTACGATTTAAGATGGCAATCATTGAACTTGTCGTTTTCATTAGACAAGTTTCCCGTAGATCATCGGGGTGGAACTCTCCCCTTTTTGCGTTCGGTTCCACTCACTGACGAGTAGCACGAAGGGTTGTTAGATTGTTTTTATCGAAATGAATCCAATCAAATTAGCTTCACTAACAAGGTAGTAATTGTGCATAATGCAATCAATATATCTGAATTTAACAACAATGAAGTTGGCCAACTCTGGCAATACGTTCAAAC
>JAJAYH010000326.1 GCA_026786325.1 Alkalinema sp. CAN_BIN05
ATCCTGCACTGTGGCCATGGTAAACCACATGATGTCCCTTCAATTGTCCGATCAACTTCGGAACATCAAACCCCCAGCTCACCACAAAAATCCGATCGTACCGTATTCCCTGACGTAATAAATCTGGCAAAAACAAGGTATTCTCTTCGCGCTGTCGATAAGTCACAACCTCCGCGTGAGTCGCTTGCTGAGCTAGTTTCATCGCCTTTAACTCAGCAAACAATCCGCCACAAGAAAACTGTCCCGTTGTTCCAGGAACGAGAAAAAGCAACGATCGTTGTTCAACTATCGGGAGTTCAGACGTTTGCATGGGAATTAAATTAAGTAAAGATCTAAACTAATTGCAATTAAATTGGCAATCGATCGATATCTTTATTTGTCCCAATTACCACGATCGCATTGCCTTTCGTTAGCGAAGTATTAGGGTCAGGATTAACATTGAACCTACCATCTTGACTATAGGCCAACATATTTAAACCATAGCGCGATCGTAATTGTAATTCAGCAATAGTTTTTCCGTGAAACTTCTCCGGCACCACAATTTCAACAATACTATGGTTTGCATCAAGATCTAATCGATCTAAGATCCCAGGCTTCGTTAATGACAGAGCCAAATTAGAACCCGCTTCATGTTCGGGAAATACAACATGATCCGCGCCCACCTTACGCAGCAATGTCTCATGAATCTCCGACGATGCCTTCGCCACCACATTGCGCACGCCGCCTTCTTTGACATTCAATGTGGTAATGATGCTCGCTTGAATGAAGTTCCCAATCGCAACAATCACCGTTTCTTGTTCTAAAATTCCCGCCTCCTTCAACGCCACAGCTTGAGTCGAATCCACTACGATCGCATGGGCCACCACCCGATCGAGCAATGCCTGCGACACCTTCAACTCATCCGAATCCACCGCCAACACGTCATAACCTTGTTTAGTCAAGGTCGAACAAACCGCTCGCCCAAACCGTCCCAAACCAATCACTGCAAAACTTTGACGACTGCGATCCGATCGTAACGATGAAAAGAACCTAAATGACGATAAATCCATGACAAACTCCTAACTAAAGTCCCTAAACAATAATTCCCAAACTCAAAACCATTCTCAAGTCTTCAGCCTACCAACAAATTCTCCTCTGGATATTTCACAAATGTCGGATTTGGATCGCCGATTAATGCGCCCATTAACAACAACACACCAACCCGGCCAATGTACATAGTCGGAATCAAAACCATTTGTCCCGGCAAACTAAGATTGGCCGTACCAATGGCCGATAACCCAACCGTCCCAAATGCTGAAACCGCTTCATATAGCAACCCCAGGAAGTTTTGCGAGGGATCCGTCAGCGTCAAACAAATGGTCGAAACGATCACCACGATCGCCGACCCAAGCACCACCGCCACCGCCTTTAAAATCAATGCGATCGGAATTTGCCTTTGAAAACACAAGACATCTTCCTTACCGCGCAATACCGCCCCCGTACAGCTTGCCAATACACTAAACGTCGTGGTTTTAATACCGCCGCCCGTCCCGCCAGGACTTGCACCAATGAACATTAACGCGATCGTAATCACCAATCCCGTCACACTCATTTTACCAATATCAATCGTATTAAATCCCGCTGTACGGGGTGTCACCGACTGAAAGAAGGCAGCAAGTAAACGATCGCCTGCGCCCAATGGTCCGAGCGTTGCTGGATTGCCAGATTCGGTCATCAAAAACCCGATCGTTCCAGCAATCAATAAAAACAAAGTAGTACTAAGAACTAGTTTGAAATTCAGCGAAAACATTCGGCGGTGTTGACTCCCTGCAAGGCTCGATCGGACGGCTAAAAATGCTTCCATAATGAACTGGTAGCCAATGCCGCCGAATATGATCAGAAATGCGATCGTTAAACTAACGGGCACACTCGTCACATAGCTCATCACATTGTCCGCAAACAACCCAAACCCAGCATTATTAAAAGCACTCACACTATAAAAAATCGAAAGCCACAATGCTTTTAACGGCGTATATGCACCCTGTTGAATGAACGTTGGCAGCAAATTCACATCCTTGGGCAACATTGACGCATCCGCAAAGGTCGGAAACATGAACAGCGCACCCAATGCCTCAAACACCAATGTCGTCGCAATAATGGACTTAACCAATGCTGGCAACCCCGACAACCCCGTCGCATCCAAGGACTGCTGAATGGCAATCTTATCGCGCAGGTTCAGCCGCCGCCTCAAGACCAACAGCAACACCGTCGTCGCCGTCATATACCCAAGGCCACCAATTTGGGCCAACAGTGCCAAAATCACCTGCCCAAACACGGTGAAGTGCTTCCCCACATCCACCACAGACAACCCAGTCACACAAACCGCAGACGTAGAGCTAAATAGAGCAATGTGAAACAGGCGTGGCAAATCGTATCCCGTTCCGGCTGCGATCGAAATCGGCAGAGTCAGCCCGACGGCCCCCGCCAAAATCACGGCCAAAAACCCCAAACAAACTGTCCTTGAAACCGTCATTCGTGGATAACCATTGTTCAGAATAGTAGGATATTTGAATCCGCAAGGTATGTGACGTATTTACATCACGCTTAGTGATCTACCAGAATTTCGCAGGCATCGAATCAATGCTTTGTTAAGTTTTGTTGAGATGACGACAGATTTCTAATGTGACACAGGAGTGGTGGGGCATGGGCAAGTGCTATGATTTCTCCGAATAGTACTGTAAGTAAAGGCTTTAACGTATGACGCAGGTGCCTGTTTCCCCTGTGGTGTTGGTTATTCTGGATGGCTGGGGCTACCGTAGCTCAAGCGATGGTAATGCAGTTGCGGCAGCCAAAACCCCAATCATGGATAGTCTCTGGGCCGCGTATCCACGTACCCTAATTCGCACCTCTGGAAAAGATGTTGGTCTGCCGGATGGGCAGATGGGAAATTCGGAGGTGGGACATTTAAATATTGGTGCGGGACGGGTGGTGCCTCAAGAATTGGTCCGAATTACGGATGCGGTGGAGACTGGAGCGATCGGGCGTAATGCGGCATTGGTGAAGACTTGCCAGAGGGCCAAGGCGAATGGCGGCAAGTTGCATTTAGTGGGTTTGTGTTCGGAAGGCGGCGTTCATTCTCATCTCAGCCACATCTCTGGCTTGCTGAAACTGGCTAAAGAACAAGACCTTGAGGATGTTTGCATTCATGCCATTACCGATGGGCGAGACACCCTAACCCGTGAAGGGGTTGATGCACTGACGAAATTGCAAGCCACGATCGATCTCATAGGTATCGGTAGAATTGTGACCGTGAGTGGGCGCTATTTTGCCATGGACCGCGATAATCGATGGGATCGGGTCAAGCTGGCCTACGATGTGATGACGGATGAAAGAGCTGGGACTGGCCTGGATGCTGTCAGTACGTTACAGGCGTTTTATGATGACGGTAAGAATGACGAGTTCATTCCGCCAACACGTATTGAATCCGGTTCTATAACGGCGGGCGATGGTGTTATTTTCTTTAACTTCGGGCCCGATCGCGCCCGTCAATTGACCCAAGCATTTGTGGATCCGGACTTTACAGGCTTCGATCGGAAATTAATTACGCCGTTGACCTTTGCCACATTAACCCAATACGATCCCAGACTAAACGTTTTGATCGCCTACGAAGCCATCAGCATGGACAATATCTTGGGTGAAGTGATTTCAAAAAAAGGGCTGAAGCAATTCCGAACAGCAGAAACCGAAAAGTATGCGCATGTGACTTATTTCTTTAATGGCGGCCTAGAAGTACCCTTCCCCGGCGAAGATCGTGAGATGGTCAATAGTCCCATGGTGATGACCTATGACCTTGAACCGGAGATGTCGGCCAAGGCTGTGACTCAGTGCGCAATCAAGGCGATTCGGACTAGGAAATATTCATTAATTGTTGTCAATTACGCCAACCCCGATATGTTGGGCCATACTGGATTCATGGATCCTACGATTCAGGCGCTGGAGGTGGTTGATAGTTGTCTTGGGCGGCTGGTGGATGCGATCGGGCGATCGGGTGGGACGGCGTTAATCACCGCAGACCATGGCAATGCTGAGCAAATGTGGGATGAGAAGGGCAATCCTTGGACGGCCCACACCACTAATCTTGTGCCTTTTATTTTGATGGAAGGAGAAGGGGTCAAGATTGCGGGTCATGGCACTGACATGACATTGCGCGAGGACGGTCGGTTGTCGGATATTGCGCCGACTATTTTGGATATTCTGAATATCCCACAGCCTGAAGAAATGACGGGACGCAGCATGATTCAGACCGCCGACTTTGATGTTCAAGTGAATCGAACTCCGGTGCGATTGGGCGCTAACTAGCTTGATCTGTCTAGCTTAACTTTCTATAAGGGAGACCACGGTGGCATCGTGATTGGTGTCACCGATCGGGCGATCGGCTATAGTTTTAAAGTGCAAGTTTAGAAAATAATTTTGGAGCGTGGGTTGTGGATATTACGTCAGTCTTGAAGGCGATTTGGATGATTGCTGCTGCCGGGTTGACGATATTGGTTCTGTTGCACAGTCCGAAAGGTGATGGAATCGGTTTGGGCGGACAGACTCAGCTATTCACCAGCGCGAAGAGTGCGGAGGTGACGCTGAATCGGGTGACTTGGACGTTGTTTGCGATATTTATGGCAATGACGATCGTGTTGAGCAAAATGGCAAAGTGATCAGCTTTATGGCTCGATGGTTTAAGGCTCGATCGACAATTCAAGTTCGCCGCCTGATGGGACGATTGCTAGGAATGGCGATCGTTTTTGTTTGCGTGTTGGCTGTAACTTTACAAATGGGCTGGGCGCAGTCGTTGCCAACGAGCCAAGTGCATCCGATTCCGGCGATATTGATCCAGGCGGTGCAGCGATTAGATCCAGCGGTTGGGCCAGGGGACTATTTTGATGCGATCGAGCGCAAGGGTGTGGGCTATTTGATTTGGTCGAAGTTTCCGGTGACGGTGGCGATCGATGAGTTAGGGAGCGATCGTTGGAAATTGCAGGTGACGACGGCAGTTGTGGAATGGCAGCGATATTTTCCATTGAAGATTGTCTCGACTCCCGAGACCGCAGACATTCGCATTCAATCAAAACGCCTTGCCTTGAAGCCAGATCCCAAGACTGGGAAGCTGCCGAGGTTCCGATCGGCAGAGACGCATTACGATGTTTTTGTGAATAAGGTTAGTGACGATTCTGATACGAAACACTTGAGCCATCGAATGACTATAGATTTAGCGTCAGGTCAGGCGGATGGTGTGATGTTGTCGGTGGCGCGTCATGAAATTGGTCATGCGATCGGGCTGTGGGGCCATAGTCCAAATCCAGATGACATTATGTATTTTTCCCAAGTGAGCAAATCGCCATTAATTTCATCGCGAGATTTGCGAACGTTGCACCGTGTGTATGGTCAGCCGACGCGCCTAGGTTGGGCAATAACGCCGTAATTGTGAATGAATTAATCTTATTTAACGTTTCATTCTCATAGTATTATCTAGCTGCCTAATTTAAATGCCTCCAAGAACATTGCATAGGTAAAGCCAATCTTCAACATATTGACACTTTCCAACCACAGCGATCGGGCCACAAATGCCTTCCCTCGATAAGCAATCCAACTCACGGCCTCGACTATTGCCACAAACACAAGTGCAATGCCACCGTCATATTGAGTAGACTGCCCCGCCGTCGTCGTCACAATATTCCCCAAGAAAAACCCACCCAACAGCATAATTACGATCGCAACAAAGCGTCGCCAAGGATTTTGGAACCACGTTTCAATGCGAGACCCTGATTCTGTCAAAATTCGATCGAGGCGAGTATCTTGCATGGCGGTGTAAGGAAGACATGTAAGTGGAAGAAGGTCTAAACTAGAACTATATTAAAGCTCAAATCACCCCAGATTGAACTTAAGAGAAATTTGTGAAAAAACGTGTCACCCTAACATTCCCCCGCCGATCGGTCCAAATGCCTGTCACCTATAGGCTAGCCAAGGACTTCAATGTGGCGGCTAATATCATTCGTGCCCAAGTTGCACCGAACCAAATCGGCAAACTGGTGGTTGAACTGGCGGGCGATATTGATGCGCTTGATGCGGCGATCGATTGGATGCGAACTCAAGATATTAATGTTTCCTTTGCTAGCCGTGAGATTTCGATTGATGAAGATGTTTGTGTTCATTGCGGTCTTTGCACGGGAGTATGCCCGACGGAAGCGCTGACGTTAGATCCACAAACGGCGATGTTGGTGTTTACCCGATCGCGTTGCATTGTCTGTGAACAATGTATTCC
>JAJAYH010000327.1 GCA_026786325.1 Alkalinema sp. CAN_BIN05
ATCACCTGAGCATGGGGCTTAGAGATATTCCCCATTTTTTGCAGGACCGTCTGTACAATAGTTGCCATATCCTATCCATCCTGTGCGTTGTTTTCTTAACTAGCACTTTAAAGGATGGATGGATTTCTTGACTATTCCTTCTTCAAAATATGTCCGAACTATTGTCATAACAATAGTTCTAGAAGTCAATAAATCATCTACGGTAATGCGCAGAAATCGTTTCTTATCGACCTGGAACTTAACCTTAATTCGATAGCCCTGCATTCAGAAGAACGATCGTTTCTAGAGTATTGGGCATCTTTCCATTAACAACGATTTTCGGGAACATGTTCCAAAAAATCGTTATTAATTTCTAAACATTAATTCCTAAACACAAGCAGGAACACTACTGGGTACCAGAGTGAAGGCCACTTGAGCAGATGAATCATAGACACTCAGCCGTCCCCAACCATTGATTGCTGTCGTTGCGACATAGAGGTTCGCGACAAACGCGGCGATCTGGCAATCACCCATCAATACATCCACATTGGCTTCAACAGGTAGTAATGGAGCGGTTGAAACAGGGCCAGACAGGTTAAAGGCAGACAGTGCATTTAACCCTTTCACCAGGTTGAAGCTGTAGGTTGCACTATTAGTCGGATGCGATGCGGTCAAGGCAATAGAGACTTGACGACTGCGATCGGCATAACGCAAAACACCACAGACCTGATCAGTGACAGTACCATCACTTAATGTTGGAGTTCCCAATTTGGCAATTGTAGAATAGTTATCCACTAAGATTTGAACCGTATCACTTAACAGAACTGCACCTAGGTCATTGATACAATCAATGCGAATGCTATGCATAGGAAGCCCATTGGTTAAATTAGTTGTATCTAACAAGCTACCAAGATAGGCATTGTACCAAAGCTGATCAGGACGACGAATCGAATAATATACACCCGCACCCGCTAGCGGTAAGACACTAGGAGTAATGGTTTTTAACTCGAACTCGTTTTTTACTGCATTCCAACAATAGTCGCTCCAGATATCATTTCGCACGACCCCATCCACGAGAATCTGATAATATCTAGCCCCCAAATCGTAGGCTTTTTTATGATTGATATTGATCGGCAAGGTCCCGCCAAAGGGTGCATCTTTCACTTGAAAGAAGTAAGCTGGATCGACGCTGGTGTCTGCCTTTCCAGCCGCAGTGATTCGAGTTTTCGGAACAAAGCCGATGCCTAGTAATAGCGGGCCACTCGGATCAAAGCCAAAGGATACTTTGCTAATGACGCTATTACTACAAACGAGGAGTTGCCCCGGCGAGATAACGGCGACGCTGGATGGTCGGAAGGGTAAGCGATCGGCGATAAGCTGAAGTGCATTGCTCAACAGGTCAAGACGAAATAACTGATCCGCAGGATCTCGTTCAACCAGGTATAGAGCGGTTTGAGAATCATCGACCCAAGTCATCATGAACGGTGCAGGCCGATCTTGGACCAATACCTTCTTTTGCAGGGTGCTCAAATCCACCTGAACCACACGGCCCCCGGATGGAGCCTGTTCACTAATGTAGGCATAGCGAAGATCCTGAGAAATCAAAAGACCGATCGCATTTTCTAAATCGTTCACGACAACAGTTTGGTCACCATTGTCTAGATTAATTTTCATCAGTCGTCCGGGTATTGCGTATTCCACAAGATAAATGCAACGACGCGCTTCATCCAGCACCATCTGATGAGGCGCTCGTAGATTTGCAGCCACCACAGCCGCATTCAAGTGTTCAGCATTAGACAAGTTCACCCGGAGGAGATTGCCCGATCGTTCTGTGACATAGGCAGTTTGGTTATCCGCTGCGATCGCGACATCCTCTGGCATTTGATAACCATTGCCGAGAACTTGATAAAGGGGACCAAGATGATAGGTCACCCACTGAATTTTCATATCATAGCCATACTGAATCACTTGGACCTTGGTAAAGTTCCCTTTGTTTGTATAAACCAGGAAAACATCACCATTCACCAATTGATTCGTTGCGTCATTGTTACCATTGATGCCATTAGAACTATAGGAATAATCCTTTAGCTGGATCGCGGTCACTTGATTAAAGTCTGTAACCCCTAGGTTGACAATTTTTGCCCCACTGATGGGTGTCATTTTTCGCTGTACGGTTGTCTCCTGCTGCCACCAAATATCGCCTTTGGTAAAATCTCCGCCTTGAGTCCCTTGATCAAGATCAAGAGTAAACGTCCCTTTTAGCGTTGTGGTGCCCGAGGACATCACGGTGACGGGATTGAGCTTAAGAGTGGAGAGTTTACCCCCGAATTCTACGAAGGTTAGTTCATTACTCGCAGAACGATAGCGACTCCCGATCGCTCCAGATAATCCGGAAACCAACGGGATCGGGCGATCCGTCAGATAGAGCAATGCAAACTGCGTATCTACAGGTGTACCCGATCGATCGAAACATTGAACAAAAACGTTGGTTCCACTACCGCCATCACTCACCCAGCGTTGTACAGTGCAGTACTCACTGCCAGAACCATAGGCTGTGACTAATGCGGCAGTACTTGAAGAGGTCGCCATTTTAGGTAGATTGACCTTGTAATTGCCGACTGCGCTACGGGAAATAGTGTTTGTCGCACCAGCGGTATTGATCTGGTAGGTTGAACTTGGCGTATAAGTTGCCGAAGTCGGTTCATTTGCCCAAACATAAGCACCGTAGCGCTGTTCTTCTGAAACAGTTACGCCCAATCCCGCATCAGCAAGGGGACGAGGTTCCTCTGAGAGGCTCACCCCCAACCCCACATCCGTCATGAAACTGAGGGTATACATCATATCCACTGGATTTCCAGAGACATCATAACAATACACATCGACAACAGTATTGCTTCCCGATAGATTCCAGCCTCCTACCTTGCAACGCTCCGAACCTGCGCCGTAACCTGTGACTAATACTGTGCCACCAGGGATATTCAGACCCGGTAAAGTGGCTTGATAACGCCCTTTGCTTAAACGGCGTACAGTATTGGGCAAGCCTTTCGAGTTCCATTGGTAACTGGAACTCGGTGTATAGGATGCTGTTGAAGGCTGATCGGCCCAGAGGTAGGCATCATTCCAGCCAGTGCTGCGATCTTCTTTATAAAATAAAAGAACAAATCGGCCATCAACGGGAAGTCCATTTGCGCTGAAGCAGTTGACTCTAATCCTCTGTGTGCCATTGATATTGACCCAATTCACGACTTTGCAGTAATGATTGCCGTTATAAGCAGAGACCTGAGCCATTCCACCTAAAGTTCCTAATCCAGGTAGATCAATCTGGTATTGACCCACTCCAAGACGGCTAATCTGATTGATTCCGCGACCTGAGTTGTACTGATAATTCGTGCTAGGGGTATAGTTGGGAGCAGTCGGTTGGTCAGCCCAAACCCAAGCTTTTGCGCGTGAAATAGTCGGCATATAAATTCCTCTTTAAATAAAAGCTGATTTCGATGTCATTTAGTAGATGCATTCAATTTCTTGTCGATTTCAATAGGTCGAATCAGATACGATCGACGCTAATGTTCTTTTCTCATATTCATAGTATTGATTGTTTAACTATATTTTGGTATTACCCCGACGGGTAATTTCTACCTCTCCATAATCTGGCCTTCCGACGACCTGCGCCATAAGCTCGTTGTCGTTTTGGAGCATCCACACTAGATACCAGATACTCCTTCCACGCCAACTCAAAGCTCTTCAATAAAATGGAAAACTCCTCGGGATTCAGATCTGTCAGACTTTGTAGAGTCTTGGGTTTTCCTTCCAGATCGATGTAGCTCATTTTCATGATATCAAAGCTCATCTAATCCAAATCTTAGTATGCCAAATGTAATTGATAAGCTCAATTTTCGATAATGTCTAATGGGTAGCGCCTACGATCGGATTGCTGAATTTAAGATAGTTCCACAACAGGTTCATTCATAACAATAGTTCTAGAAGTCAATAAATCATCTACGGTAATGCGCAGAAATCGTTTCTTATCGACCTGGAACTTAACCTTAATTCGATCG
>JAJAYH010000328.1 GCA_026786325.1 Alkalinema sp. CAN_BIN05
AACTACACCTCTTAACCCTACAAGAAGTTCCCACTATTTTCTACAAAAAATTCTCAAAAAATTATTTAGAGACCAGCACCCGATTTCACCTCGCCTCATACTGCTGAAAAATGGCTGTATCATAGCTACAGAGATGGCAGTCGAGTTAAACGGGAGCTTGAACCTATGACAGTCGTAACCGATAGTCTCCGACAGACCGGAGGTCAACGACGGATGACCTTACAAGAATTTTTGACCTATGACGATGGCACCGATGACCTCCGGTCGGTCTTCGACCATCGGCGTTACCAGCTTGTGGATGGAGTATTAATTGAGATGGGCGCTGAAAGTACGGGAAATCTCAGAATCGCAATGTTCCTGATCGATTACTTCCTAAAAATAGTCGGATTCGAGCGGGTTGGAATTAAGGAAAAAATTGAGGTCAGAAGCCGATTTGCGACCGCAAGAGATACCGATATTATCATCCATTCAGAAGCCTCATCCCTAGCTCTAGACGGACGATCGGAAGCTTGCTTATTCTGGGGAGAACCCAACCCCTTAGTCGTAATTGAAGTTGTTTCCCCTGGTAATGAATCAAAACTAAATTACAAACGCGACTATGAACAAAAGCCTGTTGAATATGCCGATGGTCGAAGACCGACCGGAGGTCATCGTGGGATTTCTGAAATGTGGCAGATTGATCCATTGCGAGAATGGGTGAGAGTTGGAACTTTGATTAATAAGGAATACCAATTCGAGACGTTCATGGAACAAGAGACTATCGTTTCTCAATCATTTCCTGCATTAAATCTCACTGCCAGCCAGGTTTTGAGTGCGGGTAGAACTTCACTTGTACGCAAGCTAAAATGAGACAGTGAATATCCAAAGAGAGGCGATTATGCTTCGCATACACAAGGTGAACGAAGTTATACGACAATCGCAACCGATCGAGTCATTCACCCCCTACTACTGGGCACCCTTCATCTTGATTAGAAATAGTCAGTAAATCACGATCGACTTTGAATATCTTCTACTTCTTCCGATTCTTTTTACGAGATGAATTTTGAGCCTGACGCTTTGCTTTAGCCTTCGTCTTGGGCACTTTTGCGCTATGACCTGAAAATCCGATCGGTTCCGGTTTCACATACTCCCAAGAATCAAACATCATATTGCGACGGGGTTTCTCAGGAACCTCCGATCGGTCCTTCAATCCTAATTCAACCTGAACCTCATCCCAACCTCCCATAAAATCTTCATTCACTCGGCCCGCCTGGAATGCTTGCTCAATAACCCCGATCGACTCCACAGCACGCAAATCAATCACCAAATTAATAAGCAACATTGCATTTAAATCTGGGTCATTTATTGCAAACTTCTCTAATTGCTGAGTCAATACAGCGACTCCATCAGCTCGGCTCTCTGGATGTTGTTCACAAATCGCACTAATACATCTTGCTGCATTCCACCTTGAATAGTTAGATGCTTTTGTATTTGCAATTAATCCAGTCAGTGCTGGAATTCCAGAAGGACCGATACGAGCGAAAATTGTTGAGAATTCATCCCCAGCCCAATCCAATAATTCTTCACTCATTTCCTGTAAAGCATGGACCAAGGGACCGATCGCCCCAGGGATTTCAAGTTCACCTAGCATCCGCCACGCATGAATCGGACCTGCCCAATGAGTATCGACATCAGAATCTAGAAAATCAACATCGATCGCCATCTGAGACAATTCGTCAAGATGTTCAGAAGTAATTTTAAGGTCACGATAAATGGACCAATCTTTTACATCGTCTGGATCTCCTAATTCAAGAAGTCTCAGAACAGGACTATTATCAGTATAATTTTGCATGACTTTTTGAATCCCCTATAGATGAAGCAAGTTCATCATATCCTTTGAACTAAACTACATCAAAATGTTAAGCCAATAAACTTTCGCCCAGACTAAAATCCAGGGAAACTGCTTGAGAATCCGATCGCGTAAAAATCACACTGTAGCTTACAGAGCAATCTCGTGTTTTTCCAAATATTGATCGAGCGTGATGTAGTCGCCAGATTCCAACTCCTCATCTAAAAAATCACGGATTTGGTGCTTTGCTGCGATCGGTAATGCGCAATCATTGCCATCATATCCATAATTGAAAACGCTACTATCAACTGACCTTGTAATTGAGCCAGACAAGAAGTCCCCCCGAAACTATTTTATCTAAGTAAAACAAGCACCACGGGGGATCCTATGACTTCCTCTTCAAATCACGTTCACTTCATCTCTAGCACCTTAGATAAAAAGGCCCATTTATCTGCCGCTTCCTCAATCACTTTTGCCGTCGGTTTCCCAGCGCCATGACCCGCTTTAGTTGCAATGCGAATCAATACAGGATTATCGCCCTTGTGTGCCTTTTGTAATGCTGCCGCAAACTTGAAACTATGAGCCGGGACTACCCGATCGTCGTGGTCCGCTGTCGTCACCATAGTCGCCGGATAGTGAACGCCCGCTTTCAAATTATGCAACGGTGAATAGGCATACAATGCTTTAAACTCTGCTTCACTCTTCTCCACATCTCCATACTCGCCTTGCCAAGCCCAACCTATTGTAAACTTGTGGAATCGCAACATATCCATCACCCCGACCGCCGGAAGCGCCGCACCAAAGAGTTCTGGGCGTTGAGTCATACAAGCACCCACCAACAATCCGCCATTACTTCCACCCTCGATCGCAAGTTTGCTTGATGAAGTATATTTTTCAGAAATCAACCATTCAGCCGCCGCAATGAAATCATCAAATACATTTTGTTTTTTCAACTTCATTCCCGCCTCGTGCCAAGCTTGACCATATTCACCACCGCCCCGAAGGTTCGCGATCGCATACACACCGCCCATTTCCAGCCATGCCAAATTAGATACTGAAAAGAATGGTGTCAGCGAAACATTGAATCCACCATAGGCATAGAGAAGCGTTGGATTCGTCCCATCCAGTTTCAACCCTTTTTTATAGGTAATAAACATTGGAACCTGTGTTCGGTCTTTACTGGTGTAAAAAATCTGCTTAGTTTCATACTCTCCAGCATTGTATTTAACATCAGGTTTTCTGAAGACAGAACTTTTGTCTGTAGCAACATTGTAACGATAAATAGTATTAGGTTCAGTAAAACTTGTATAGCTAAAGAATGTCTCAGTATCCGATCGCTTCCCACCAAAGCCCCCAACAGTCCCGAGTCCCGGCAATTGAACATCTCGAACTAACGAACCATTCAAATCATAAATCTTGATTTGACTATGGGCATCTTTCAAATACGCCGCGACAAATTGATTATTTAACAGTCCAACATTGCCGAGAGTTTCCGGTGTTTGAGCAATGACTGTTTTCCAATTCGATTGCAAAGGTTGTTTAAGATCGATCGCCACCACACGACCACGAGGCGCATCTAAATCAGTCTTCACCCAAAATAATTCACCATCATTCTCAACAACCGTATAATCCGCATTCCATTTGGTAATCAGTTCAACAACAGATGAATTAGACTGCGACAAATCCTTATAGAAAATCAGATTCTTACGATCGCTCCCCTTCCACACCGTAATCACAAGATAGCGACCATCTTCAGTCACATCCCCACTAAACCCCCATTCTTTTTGATCAGGCCGATCGTAAATCAAGACATCTTCAGACTGCTGTGTCCCGACTCGGTGATAGTAAAGTTTTTGAAAATAGTTCACCGCCTCAAGTTTAGTTTTCTCGTCAGGCTTGTCATAGCGTGAATAGAAAAACCCCATATTATCTTTCGTCCAACTCGCACTCGAAAACTTCACCCATTCAAGCCGATCGTCCAAATCCTTTCCCGTCACCACATCCCGAACCCGCCATTCCTGCCAATCGGAACCCGACTTCGACAAACCATAGGCCAATCTACTACCATCATCCGAAATCGAAATTCCAGATAGCGCAACGGTCCCATCGGTTGATAATGTATTAGGATCGAGTAGTACAACAGGCTGAGATTCTAACGTCTCAATTTTGTATAAAACATTCTGATTTTGTAAGCCATCATTCTTAGAGTAGAAATACCGCATTCCTCGCTTCGACGGCATTCCATACTTTTCATAATTCCACAATTCAGTCAATCGCGATTGTAAGGTCTCGCGTTTAGGAATCGCCTGCAAATATCCAAAAGTTACTTTATTCTGCGATTCAACCCAAGCCTTTGTTTCCGATGAATCTGGGTCTTCTAGCCAGCGATAGGGATCGGCTATTGTTACGCCATGATAAACATCTACTTGATCAACCGTTTGAGTAATGGGATAAGTCATAGC
>JAJAYH010000329.1 GCA_026786325.1 Alkalinema sp. CAN_BIN05
GCTGAGAGCTGGACGGTGGTAGCCTTCGAGATAAATAGGTTCGGATGGCAGACTGAGTTTGACGGTGCGAGTTTCGGTTTGGGCGGGTTCGATGGGGAGGGTACGATCGACTTTTTTCGCGACTGCCTTGGCTTTAAATCGTCCGAAATAGGTTTCAGCTAGGGTTTTTACTTCGTTGGAGTTCACATCACCAACGATCGAAATTGTGATGTTGTCTGGCGTGTAATATCTATCGAAAAAGGCTTGAATATCTGCGCGGTTCATCGAGTCGATGTCTTTGGCATAGCCTGCAACGGGTTGACGATAAGGATGAACCTTGAAAGCAGCGGGGAGATATTCTTCGATCAGTTTTCCGATTGGAGAATTGTCAATCCGCATTCGACGTTCTTCTTGAATGACGGCTTTTTCCTTGAAGAATTCTCGTAAAATTGGGTCCAAGAACCGATCGGACTCCAGAGACATCCAAAGTTCGAGTTTATTCGATGGGAAACTAAAGAAATAGTTAGTGGCATCGGCAGCAGTGGTTGCATTTAGACCGACCCCGCCCGATCGCTCAATGATTTGTCCAAATTCATTTTGTTTTGAAACGTTCAGAAGTTCTGCATCCAACGCTTTGAATTCAGTTTGGAGCTTTTCGACTTCAGCAGGATTGTTCGATTTTTGGGCCGCTTTTAAGGTTTCCCAGAGCTTATCCTGGCGATCGAGCAGCACCTTTTCTGTGGCGTAGTCTTGGGTGCCGATGCGGGTGGTGCCCTTGAAAGCTAAATGCTCTAGGAAGTGAGAAATCCCTGTTTTTCCTGGATCCTCATCTGCTCCGCCTACGTCTACATAGGTTCTAAAGGAGATGACAGGGGCGTTGTGACGTTCTAGAACTATGAATTTCATGCCATTGGAGAGCTGAAATTCGCTGATATTTTTGACGACCCGATCGAGGTAGGGCTGAACAAAGGTTTTAGGCGTGATGGCGGGAGTGGCTAGTGGGGCTGGCGTTGCACTTTTTGGGTTGGCACTTTGGGCGAGTGCAGGTAATGCGATCGTTATGCCTATTAAAATGACACTGAGGAATGTCACTAATTGAGTTGCTAACTTGTTCACGAGCCTAGCCATAGTTCTCCTACCTTGAAAATTTCTTGTTAACCTCCAGCGATCGTCTGTGACGCGATCGTGTGAAGTTTGAAAAGCACTCTTTCTAGGATAAGAGGAAATGTAGTTTTGTGGTGCGTCAGAACTTAAAGGCTGCGATGACAATAGGTTACGTATCCGTCGAATAATAGTGTGACAATCGCAAACGCCCTACCAATCACTAGTGTTCCTTCGACGCAGCTTCCGTCGCCAAAGGTCATCAAAAAATTAGTCAAAGCTTGAAGTCCAATCTGGCTCAGTCCGACTAGTCCGGGAATATATCCCAAAACTATCAGTCCCGTGAGTGCCATGACAATGCCTACGATCGGTAACAAAAAGCCGATGCAAAGGGCGACGAAAAGCGATCGGGCTAAATTGGCTAAAGAGGATGCGGTGTGCATAGCATTTACCAGTGATTAAGGGAGAATTTGCCAAGGTTAAACTTGTCCTAAGATAAGCCTCCTGAGCTTCTATTGGGCTGAAGTGTCAGCATTCGCAACGGTTAGACAAGGAACTACACAATATAAAGAAACACTCTGTAGTTCTCTCATTAATCCCCATTCCGTAATGTTTGACTCAAATACCCTAAAATACTTTCTCCACCTTGGTTTACCCGACGACAGTTACTGAAAAAACGGTTTGTTCTAGCCGATCGAGTGCCTCATTAAACTCATCATTTATAATTTGTACATCGAATTCGTTGGCAGCATCGATTTCTGCCTTGGCGCGTTGGAGCCGCCGATCGATCGCATCGTCAGAGTCTTGACCTCGGCCTCGAATACGGCTCTCGAGTTCTTGAATAGAAGGGGGCAGGATGAAAATTCGGGTCGCTTGGGGGAAGCTTTGACGTACCTGTCTTGCGCCTTCGAGTTCGATTTCTAAAATGACCCATTCGCCCGCTGCCAGTTGCTCTTCAACAGATCTCTTCGGCGTTCCATAGCAATTGTTAGCAAATTCCGCCCATTCGATAAATTCGTTTTCGCTTACCATCAAATCGAATTGTCGTCGGGTGATGAAGTAATAATTCACGCCGTCTATCTCGCCTGTGCGAGGCGATCGGGTGGTGGCGGAGATGGAGAGTTTGAGTTCGGGATGACGTTGCAGTAAAGCCTGTAGTAGCGTGCCTTTTCCGACACCGCTGGGTCCGGTTAGAACAATCAATCGTCCAGAGTTTCGGCCAGCGCTGGTTTGGCGGTTTGAAATTAGATGCTCCGTATTGCTCAATGCGTTGCTCAATTCTGCGGCGATCGGGCTACCCATGATGCTCCTTATATAGTCAAACTATTGGTTCGACCATTCTCCGATCGAACTCCCCCACTGGCAAGCCCAAATCATCATTGATCCACAGGATAGAGAGTCATCAGAGAAAAATTTGATTCCAATCTAAACATTTAGGATAGAATTTAAGCCTCTTCACCATTGATTGACTCTTTGTTGGTTACAAATCGATTGGCGACGGTTTCTGGCTGGATGGCTGACAGGACGACATGTCCCGAGTCGGTGATGATCACGGCACGGGTTCTTCTGCCATAGGTTGCATCGATCAGCTCACCGCGTTCCCGAGCATCCGTGATGATTCGTTTGATCGGGGCAGACTCAGGACTGACGATCGCGATGACACGATTTGCCGACACGATGTTGCCGAATCCAATATTGATTAACTTAATATCCGTCATAGGGTTACTGAAGATTCTGGACCAATGCACATTTACGATTATTTTAAATCCTAACCGTAAAAATGTGCGGTGAACAAGCTTAACCGATAAATATCCTATAGAAGATGAAACAAATGCCTCTTAACTATTGTTTCCTTAGATGATGGGCCTCCGATCGAGATGGGATTAAATCCGCAGAAGCCTATTTGTAGATCTATCCATTCTTTGAGTTTTAGATCTGCTAAAGTTTCGATCGCAAGGACTGCAAAATTCTAGCTTCCGTTTTCTTGAATTGAGTTTTACTCACTGAGGTTTGGTGTGCAGCCCGTAGACTTTACAACGCTGGTCGCAGTGCGTCAGGAACTCGTCAATCACAGCTTGCCCGCTCGTCTAGAGCAGGTGTATCAAGTCGATCGGTTTACAATTTCTCTGGCGCTTAGAACCATTACGGGCCGGAGTTGGCTAACAATTTCCTGGCATCCTCAAGCGGCTCGAATCCATGTTGGAGAGGCTCCCCCGAGATCGCCCGATACCTTCACGTTCAGTCAACAGCTATGGCATCAACTAGGCGGGTTGGCATTGTGTGAGGTGGCGATCGTCAAGCCTTGGGAGCGAGTGCTGGACTTGAGATTTTGTCAGCGACCGGGTGATCCGGTGTTGTGGCATCTCTACGTCGAAGTCCAGGGCCAGTATAGTAATGCGGTTTTGGTGAATGAGCAGGGTGACATTGTGACAGCCGCCCATCAGGTGAGCGCTACCCAGTCGAGTGTCCGCCCGATTCAGACCGGGGATGCGTACCAGTTGCCGCCGAGTTCGACTCAATCGATGCCGAGTTTAGAGGAAGGCTTCGATCGCTGGTATGAGCGGCTGGCGTTGGTCCCGACGGTGCTTAAAAAACTATTGGTGAAGAATTATCGTGGCTTGAGTTCGGCGCTGACTTTGGAATTGTTGGGTCAGGCGGGATTGGCATCCGATCGGCTCAGTGACACGCTTTCGGATGATGAGTGGCGATCGTTGTTTGTCAGTTGGCAAGACTGGTTAAAATGCCTGGAAACCAACACTTTTGTGCCGATGACGACCGCGACCGGGTATCGGGTTTTGGGCCAAGCATCGGGTTTTGGGCAATCGATCCAGACAATTCTGAATGATTACTATGGCGGCGGATTGTCTCGGCAACAGTTCGATCAAATTCGGCATCAGCTCAAAATGCGACTGAAATTGTTGCTTGGTAAACTTTATACCAAACGAAATGGGTTCCAAGCGCGGTTGGGTGAGAGCGATCGGGCCGATGCAATTCGGGGTAAAGCGGATTTACTGATGGCGCACTTGAATGACTGGGAACTGGGTATGGCTGAAATTGTGCTGATGGATTTTGAGACCGGATTGCCGACGCGGATTCCTTTAGCTCCCGATCGTAATGCGGTTCAAAATGCTCAAGCACTTTATAAACAGCATCAAAAGTTTAAGCGATCGCGAGATGCCGTGATGCCCTTATTGATGGACGTTAAAACCGAAATTGACTATCTTCAGCAGGTAGAAACGGCCCTAACCCAAATCGAAGATTACCGATCGGGCCTTGACTTAACGGCGATCGAAGATATGCGGGATGAGTTGATTCAGCAGGGATATTTGGCGGGATCTCGTTATCAAGTTGAACTGGATCCAGCGCAGGTATCTAGCTTAAAAACAGTGCGACAGGCGACGGCACGAGCAAAGTCTGGGATTAAGTCCAGCATTAAATCAGGGACAAAATCGAAGAAGCCGATCGCTGACAAAGCTGATTTATCTAGCCAGCCACGTCGCTATCAGAGTCCCAGCGGCTACGAGATATTAATTGGCCGCAACAATCGCCAAAATGACTTTCTGACCTTTCGCATGGCCGGGGATTACGATCTCTGGTTCCATACCCAAGAGATACCCGGAAGTCATGCCTTATTGCGGCTTCCGGCAGGTTCGGTGCCAGACGAAGCCGATTTACGCGCTGTCGCAGACTTGGCAGCTTACTATAGCCAAGCGCGGCAAAGTGAACAGGTTCCTGTCGTTTATACCCAACCGAAATATGTCTACAAGCCTAAGGGTGCAAAACCCGGCATGGCCATTTACAAACAAGAAACCGTTATTTGGGGGCGGCCACAATGGGGATTGAAAATAGTGGATCAAATTTAAAATATGCGCTGGTCCATGAATGGCTGACCCCAAAGGCCACGGGGGGATCTGAATTAGTGGTCCAGGACATTTTGAGTTTTGTGGATGCGGATTTGTATGCGCTGATTGATTTTGAATCGCGTAATCCAGATAGTTATCTATATGGTCGATCGATCGGTCATACTTTTTTGCAGCATTTTCCCCGCGCCGAGTTTGGGGTGCAGAAGTATTTGCCGTTGATGCCGCTCGCGATCGAGCAGTTAGATTTACGCGACTACGATGTCATTCTGTCGTCCTCTCATGCCGTTGCAAAAGGTGTCCTGACCCGTGCTAATCAAGTTCATATTTGCTATTGCCATGCTCCAATGCGCTATGCCTGGGATTTGACGTTCGATTATTTGGCTCACGGTAATGCGGGCAAAGGATTCAAAGGTGCGCTCACCCGGCTCCTACTCCATCACTTGCGTCAGTGGGACGTATTATCAGCCAACCGCGTCGATCATTTCATTGCCAATTCTCAAACGACAGCCGATCGAATTTGGCGCTGTTATCGTCGAAAGGCTGAGGTGATTTATCCGCCCGTGGCGATCGATCGCTTTCCCTTTGTCTCTCAGAAACAGGACTACTACCTCGTCGTCTCGCGGCTTGTGGGCTACAAACAGGTGGGGTTAATCGTGGACGCTTTTAATCAGTTGGGGTTGCCGCTGGTGGTGATTGGGGAAGGGGCCGATCGTCCGATGCTAGAACGCATGGCCAAAAAAAATATTCAGTTTCTAGGCTGGCGATCGGACGAAGATGTCGCTACCTATATGTCACAAGCTAGAGCCTTTGTGTATGCCGCCTATGAAGATTTTGGGATTGCCCCTGTCGAGGCTCAGGCTTGCGGGACTCCTGTGATTGCTTACGGACAAGGGGGGACGAGTGAGACCGTAAAGGACGTTCGGACTTGGGCCGATCGGGGCACTGGAATTTTATTTGAAACGCAGCAGGTTGGAGATATTGTGTCGGCAGTTCGGGCATTTGAGGCGATCGCAGCCCAGATCAATCCAGAAACAATCGCGTCCCATGCTCAACAATTTTCTGCGGAAACCTTTAGGCTTCGTTACGGGCAGGCGATCGATCGAGTCTGTCAAAAGATGGGAACCAGAAATCATGGAATTTAGTCTAAGCCCTGTATAATGTTGGTCAAGATTTGTGATGCGACGATCGAGATCTTCATCATTAATTGCGTAAATTATGTGTTTATGACCTTTCCCTTGGGGCTATCCCATGGGATTGTTAGGTCAACTTAATGTTCAATAAGTAAAAACTATTGTAGATTACGGCATCTGCTTAATCTAGGATTATACTCATCCACCATCTCCCTAGTGAATGTTGAAACTCCCTATGCTCGCTGATAAACAGTCGATTCTATCTCCCGACGATAGCCGTTTAAAACCCCACTTATCGGATGGGGAAATCCCGGAATGTTTGCTTCCGAGACTATGTAGCCATTGGGCCGATCGCATGACGGCAAAACGACTGTTTGACATTGGGTTTTCACTTTCGGTTCTGATCCTATTTTCCCCGTTTTACCTGTTCATTGCATTTCTAGTCGCCATTGGATCTCAGGGTCCAGTTTTTTACGTTCAAGAGCGAGTTGGTAAGCGTTATCGACGATTTGGCTGTATTAAATTTCGTACAATGATATATGATGCCGATCGGGTTTTAGGAGATTTACTTCAAGCCTCGCCCGATCTGCAAAAAGAATTTGAAGCTAGCTTTAAGTTGAAATATGATCCGCGTATTACTTGGGCTGGTCGATTATTACGGGTCACGAGTCTGGATGAATTTCCTCAGTTTTGGAATGTATTGATGGGTGATATGAGCGTAGTGGGTCCACGTCCGTTGGTCCCGCAAGAATTACCGCGCTATGGCGAAAAAATGGCAACCGTGCTTCAGGCAAGGCCGGGAATTACGGGGATGTGGCAAGTTTCAGGCCGTAATGATATTCCCTATCCTCAACGGGTTCGCATGGATACCTACTATGTGGCTCATCGGAGCTTTGCTATGGATATGGTGATTATTATTAGGACGATCGGTGTAGTGATCTTCCCGAAGAATAACGGTGCCTACTAGACCTTCATGAACTTATGGTTACAGAACTAGACTTGCTATGAATTTCAATACTTTAATTTTTAGGAGACATTGAGTATGACCCAACGTAAGCGCGCATTAATTACTGGAATTACGGGACAAGATGGTTCCTATATCACTGAATTACTCTTAGAAAAGGGCTATGAAGTCCATGGAATTATTCGTCGGACTTCAACTTTTAATACCGATCGGTTGGATCATATGTATGAAGATCCCCATGTTCCGGGCGCACGGTTGTTTTTGCATTACGGTGAATTGACCGATGGCACCATGTTGGGCCGGATTATTGAAGAAGTTAAGCCCCAGGAAATCTACAATCTAGGCGCTCAATCCCATGTCCGAGTGAGCTTTGATTCTCCTGAATACACTGCTGACTGCGTGGGCATGGGCGCATTGCGATTGCTAGAAGCGGTGCGTGACTATCAAGCCCGCACCGGAAATGAAGTTCGCTATTATCAAGCTGGATCCTCTGAGATGTATGGCAAGGTGATGGAAGTGCCGCAGTCTGAGGACACCCCGTTTTATCCTCGCAGTCCTTATGCTTGTGCGAAACTATTTGCCCATTGGCAGACGGTTAACTATCCCGAGTCGTACAATTTGTTTGCGACCAATGGAATTTTGTTTAACCATGAATCGCCTCGTCGAGGTGAGACGTTTGTGACTCGCAAAATCACCCGTGCGGTGGCTCGAATTATTTCCGGTAAGCAAACCAAGTTGTTTATGGGGAATTTGGATGCGAAACGTGACTGGGGCTATGCAAAGGATTATGTCAGGGCGATGTGGTTGATGTTGCAACAGGACAAAGC
>JAJAYH010000330.1 GCA_026786325.1 Alkalinema sp. CAN_BIN05
GAACATTGGTCGGCGCGGTGCTGGGAACATTGGTTGTTAACTTTGCCCGCAGTTTGCTATCTGAACAATATCCAGCCTTTTGGCTTTTCTTTCAAGGTGCCTTGTTTCTCGCCGTCGTCACTGTTTTACCTGATGGATTTGTAGGCTGGTTCAAAACTAATATTCCTGAACTCATTCGCCAATTTACTGGCAAAACCAAACTTTCCACCTATCCAAGCTTAGAAAATAACCCGGACTTAGACTATGAGCGACAAGTTATTAGCGATCGAAAATCTGACGGTTAGTTTTGACGGATTCAAAGCCTTGAATGATCTAACATTCAGCATGGATCCCGGTGAATTGCGCGTCATCATCGGACCCAATGGCGCAGGCAAAACCACCTTTCTCGATACCATCACAGGCAAAACCAAACCAAACCAAGGCACGGTCTATTTCAAAGGCCAAAACCTCGCCAAATTCAAAGAGCATACGATCGCAAAAATGGGCATCGGACGCAAATTCCAAACGCCCCGAGTCTATCTCAATCTATCCGTCCGCGAAAACATGGGCCTCGCCTACAATCAACAAAAGTCATTATTCAAAACATTATTTCCGAAATCAAATGGAGGTGAAAAAGACGACATTGCTCAATTACTAGAAATCGTCGGACTCCTGGGTAAATCCAATAGCCCTGCGTCATTGTTGGCCCATGGTGAAAAGCAACGCCTCGAAATCGGAATGCTCGTGGCACAGTCTCCAGATTTGCTCTTAGTGGATGAACCCGTTGCTGGACTGACGGATGAAGAAACTGAAAAAGTGGGGAATCTGTTGATTGAACTGGCTAAAAAACATTCCATTCTCGTCATTGAACACGATATGGAATTTGTTCGACAAATCGCCCAGAAAGTCACCGTTCTCCACGAAGGCTCGGTCCTCTGCGAAGGCACCATGGATCAAGTTCAATCCGATCGGCGCGTTATCGAAGTCTATCTCGGCAACCAAGAAGATTAATTTTGTAATTCTGTGATTTAATCCTATGCAATCCCAAACTATCCTTAACCCTACTTCTAGCTCAATGGCCAACGGCGATCGTGAAGCAACCCTAAATCTATCCAATCTCAATGTCTACTATGGTGAAAGTCACATTCTCCGTAGCGTTGACTTAACCATTCATCCCGGTCAAATGGTCTGCCTGATTGGACGAAATGGCGTGGGTAAAACTACATTACTCAAAACCGTCATGGGTCTTTTGCCCGCCCGTACTGGGAGCATTGAATTTGAAGGGCGATCGATCGGTAAACTTACCCCCGATAAACGCGCTCGTCTGGGTATTGGCTATGTCCCCCAAGGTCGCGAAATCATTCCAAAACTAACAGTCCAAGATAATTTGATATTGGGATTAGAAGCTTTAGGAGATCGTGCGCCTAAAAGTCAAAAAGTCCCCGACGAAATCTATGATCTGTTTCCCGTGTTGAAAAAAATGCTAACTCGTATGGGCGGAGATTTGAGCGGCGGACAACAACAACAACTCGCGATCGCCCGCGCCCTGATGGGTCAACCGAAACTGTTGGTTTTAGATGAACCCACGGAAGGCATTCAACCATCTATCATTTTAGATATTGAAAATGCAGTCCGCCGCGTCGTGGAAACTATGGGAATTTCGGTTCTACTGGTGGAGCAGCATTTGCATTTTGTTCGTAAAGCCGACTGGTATTACGCCATGCAAAAAGGTGGTATTGTCGCAGCCGGACCCACGAGTGAACTGAGCCAAGATGTCGTTCAAAGATTCCTAGCGGTTTAAGTTTGTTTCAAAGTCTCGAAAAATGGACTTGATGCAGAGATTGGGGAACTTGGATACGAATTGTTTTTCGCATGATACTTACCTTCTCTGAGCCTGAATTTGATCAAACATTGCCCCGTCTGCAAAAAATTTGCTTTGGACAGCACTCCAACCATTAAAGTCCTTCACGGTTGCTAAATTTTGAATTTTAGGGAATTTTGAAGTGTTTTCGGGAGCGTTTGCGATCGTGGGAGCCACAGGGCGGAACCCTACTTTAGCGAACTCGGCTTGGGCTTCTGGTGAAAACAGATATTGGACAAATGCTTCTGCCACTTTTCGAGTTCCCTTTTTATTTACGACCTTATCGACTATTGCAACGGGATTATCGATCGAGATATTGACTCCAGGAATAATCATTGTCCCCTTTTCACCTTTTTGTTGCGCAAACAGTACTTCATTTTCATAGTTAATCAGTGCATCCCCCTGACCTTGTTTAAAAAAGACATCGGTTGCTTCCCGTGCATCTTTCGTTAAAATCGGGACATTTTTATAGGCTTTTGTAATTAGTTCTTGGGCTTTTTTATCATCAGCACCAGACTTCACTGCCGCATTCCAAAGGGCCAAATAATTCCATCTGGCAATCCCAGAAGTTTTGGGGTCTGCTGTGATCCACGACACTCCATCCTTGCTCAAATCCGAGAAATCTTTGATGTCCTTAGGATTGCCTTCGCGGGTCACGATCGCTGCCACCGATTTGGATACCACACTGCTGTTAGGAAATTTCTTCTCCCAACCTGCATCAATCAGACCCTCCTTCTGAATTTTACCAGTATCTAACCCCAGGGCTAGATGAACCACATCCGCTTCTAATCCATCAATAACAGCCCTTGCTTGAGAACCGGATCCGCCGTAACTTTGATTGAATTTGACTTTTTGTCCTGTTTCTTTTTCCCACTTTGCTGCAAATTTTGGCAGAATTCCTTGATAGGCCGCTTTGGTGACAGCGAAGGACACCAAGGTCAAAGATACCTCAGACGGATTCCCAGCACCCGCTTGACTCCCTGAATTACCAGTATTTCCCCTACCGCAAGCGACCACTCCACTACTCACGACCAATCCCAGTAGAACCATGGTAAATCGGCGACGGGACAGTACAGCTTTCACAGGGTTTGCCTTAAGTTGACGAATAAAATACATTGCCTATCTCCTATTAATCTACGGTAACTCAGTCGGGATACCGTGGTTTCTTGCTGGTGGCCATCCTAGCAGACCTTTTTGGAGTTTGTCTACTAAATCATCTTAATCCCGATCAAGTTACCGTAGATTCATGGAGTGATTACTCTACTGCTCAAGGTTTGTTCTATGGCAACCGATCGGTCCTCAGATCCAAAATCCATCGTTTATGCTTTAATTCGCATCAGATTTACTGGATGATTAAATACGTATGATAAATACTGCTAATCTCGTGACTAATATCAGAAAAGTAGTATCCAAATGAAGACTTAATTTAATGAATTATGTTTCAATGCAAACCCGAGATGGAGTACGTCTAGATGCGGATGTGTATTTGCCGACGCTAATTGCACCGGGGCAGACATTTCCAGTATTGCTGATGCGCCAACCTTATGGACGATCGATCGCCTCTACGGTTGTTTATGCCCATCCAAGTTGGTATGCGGCGCAGGGTTATATTGTGGTGATTCAAGATGTGCGGGGACGAGGTACGTCTGAAGGAGTCTTTTCTCTATTTGAATCTGAGATTGAAGATGGCTATGATGCGGTGATGTGGGCGGCGAATTTACCCCATAGTAATGGTTTGGTGGGAATGTATGGTTTTTCCTATCAAGGCATGACTCAACTGTATGCAGCAGTCCATCGACCAGAACCCTTGAGAACGATTTGCCCTGCAATGTTGGCCTATGATTTGCGGGAAGATTGGGCCTATGAACATGATGTGTTTTGTTTACAATCAAATTTAGGTTGGGCGATTCAATTGGCAGCAGAAACAGCGAGACTGGTGGGCAACAATCAACATTTTCAATTACTCAAAACAGCGGCGAATAGTCTGCCCTTAAATGGTGAAATTCCGGCCTATCCTGAAATCCTGAAATCCCTTGCCCCAGAGTCGTTTTATCATGATTGGATTTCCCGATCGGTGGATGATATCTATTGGAAAAAATTATCGCCGCGTTATTTGATTGATGCAATTTCAGATTTGCCAATGTTACATATTGGCGGTTGGTTTGATCCCTATTTGCGGGGAACTTTGCGGCTCTATGATGCAATGTGCCATGGAACAGCCCCACAGCATTTAATCATCGGGCCTTGGGCGCATTTGCCTTGGGGACGACAGGCGGGAATAGTGGACTTTGGCGCGGCGGCGGTGAGTGATTGCGATCGTGCTCAGGTGCGGTGGTTTGATTATTGGTTAAAAGGTGAGGGGTTCCTAGATAGTGGTGCAGTTTGGTTTGAAATGGGGACAAACTCTTGGGTGAAGGCCGATGTATGGAGTGAAGGTATACATCAACAAACGTGGCAATTGAATACGACCGGACTCACATCGATGCGCGGTGGGGTTTTGGAGCTTATGAATCTAGTAGATGCCGATCGGAATTCTAATTCAACTTCTAATTCAATTGCGGATACGATCGTTCATGATCCATGGCGACCTGTTCCGTCCTTGGGTGGTCATGCGGGTTCGCCTGCGGGACCGATCGATAGGCGTGCGATTGACGATCGGACTGATGTTCTCTGCTATACCTCTTCACTGTTAACAAGTCCATTACTAATTCAAGGAACTCCCACGATCGAGATTGTTTTTTTTAGTGATGCTAAATCTATTGATCTTCATGTTGTATTATCGCAAGTTAATGACATGGGGCAAGTATTAACCATCGCACAAGGCGTATGTATGGTTTGTCCAGAGAATGAGACAACAGCAACGGTTTCAATGCAGGCCACTAGTACCGTTGTTGGGATTAATTCAGCATTGCGCTTGAGTATTAGTCTTTCTTGTTTTCCAGCTTTTCCCGTGAATTCAGGAACAGGAATTTTAACGGCTGATGCGAAGTTGATTGATGCTCAGGTTGTGACGTTGTTTTTGCAGGGCGGTGTGTTGAAATTGCCGATCGGATTAACATCGTCACCTTCTTGATGTCACGATCGAAGGTGGATCGGTTGCGATCGATTATTTTTGGGTAATATAGTAGGGAAAGATTAATTAATAGATTTCTCAGCTTATGACAGTTTCTTCTATGTCGGCTTGGACGGGTTTGCAGCAATCTGTGGAGCAGGTTTTGCAGTTGTTGAATGAAGAGCCGAGTTTGGGGACGATCGCGGTAATTGCTCAACCTAGAGAACTTGGTGCTTACAGACATTTTATCCACTGTTTTTGGCGATTTTCTATGAGCGAAACCTGCATTTTGTACGTTTTACCAAATTTATCTGAATAAAAAATAGCTGAAACCTGGATTCTTTCTAGGTTGAGCAATTACCTTTATTCTAACCAATCAACAAAGGAGCGATGCAATCCATATAGGGTGGAAATACGTAAAATTTCTGCTTAATAATTCGCCTGCTAAACTTTGTGGACGGCGTGATTAGGAACTATCTAGAAGAATTTTACTTTATGCGTTTACAATTTAGTTTACCGATTATTAGTTGGAATATAAATGATGCTTGATTTCGACGAAGTTCTAGTTACCATTAAAAATCCACAAATTAAAAAATATGTGGATGAAGCCGTTAAAAGTTACAGAATTGGCAATTATCGTAGTGCCATTCTTTCGATTTGGGTGGCTGCGATGTTTGATCTTGTCAAGAAATTTGAGATTCTAGTAGATCAGCGTGAGAAATCTGCGATTGATAAATGGAAGATTTTGAAACCTAAAATTGAGGATCACAAAAATTGGGAGAAGGAATTAATTCATGCAGCTAAAGATGTCGCTATGATTAGTAGATATGAAGCGGATTCTTTAGAAAATCTAGTAAAAACTAGAAACCGCTATGCACATCCTTCGTTCGATGATATTGGGATATTGTTTGATCCAACTCCTGAAGAAGTTCGCTATTTCATTAGGACACTTTATGACATTGTATTGTCTCAACC
>JAJAYH010000331.1 GCA_026786325.1 Alkalinema sp. CAN_BIN05
GGTTCCAGCTAAGCCACCGCCAATAATTAGCACATCGTGGTCAATCATGATTATTCAAACCCTAAACGTACTTACAAAAATTCTTGGTTAACCTCAACGGCGCTAACTCGATCGGTTGAGACGCTTTATAAACCATAGCCCAAAGAAAACGATCGCAACTAGTGGCATCCAGACCAATACTCCCGGCAAATCAATCACGGTGTCCGGATTAAGCAGCGCACTAATAGGACTTTCTGATGGATTGGGCTGCTGGACCGCGTTCCCCGGTTGAACGGTGACATCGTAGTTGAATTTGAAACTCTCAAAATCACCTTCTTGTTTGGGTGTGCCTTTAATTTCGACTTGGTAAATCCCAGCCTTTGGAAACATCACCACGGCACTGGGCAAGGCTTTATAGCGCTCGGCATTGAGGGGACTGAGGGGAGGCTGAAAGAGGACTTGTTGGTTGCTGTAGACGGTGATTTGACAGTTGCATTGATCGAGAGCGATCGCTTCGCCGCCTTCTTTGGTTAGGGCAAACCAAATTTTCGACGGATCTCCAGCCTTGGGATTGTGATTCGGTTCAAGGTGAAAGAGAGCGGCGACGTTGCCGGAGATTTTGACGTTATGGGCAAAGGCTGGCGCAGACAATCCTAAATCTTGATTTTGCGCACCAAGAGATTCTTCAGCTTGCGTTGGCACGTCAAACGTGGTCCGCGATCGTGCGGCATAGCGCTGTGTTTGAATAATCATGCCCGCTAATGACTTAATGCCCCTACTAAAATTGTACTGAATGATCTATCAAAAACTCGATCCCCCTAAATCCCCCTTAAAAAGAGGGACTAAGAGTTGTATTCTAATTCCCCTCATTTTCTAATTCCCCCTTTTTAAGGGGGCTAGGGGAATCGGGTCTTAATCGCCATAACCCTCTACTTTTCAAACACACTCTGAGCAAGATATCAGAACATCCGTATCAGGACATCGGACGATCGGACTGAGTTTTACCAGTTTTCACCCTAGTATAGTGCGCACCTTGGCCCAGACATTGCCAGACCCATTCGGATCGAATTGCAATTAAACCAATAGCTGTCAACAGTAATAATAACGTGTGATTCCATTGGCGAGACGTAAGTTCTGGATTTCCTAAATAATTAGATCCAATAATCACCGTATGCCCCAAGGCTAAGGCCAACCCTGGAAGACTTAGCAGATGAAGTTTTCGCCACCCGCTCCCCAGAATTCGCACGCACCGATCGGAACTGGTGAACAGCGGCGGCAATAAAAGCAAGAGCGCACCCAAACCTGCGACATAGCCACATTGCTGTTGTTGGGATAAAAAACTGACCGCACCAAGATTCCAATTGAGGCTGTGGGACAACATGTGGACCGTGTGAGCGATCGCCAAAATTCCTGCACTAACGCCCATGGCTCGACGGTAGGTCAACAGCTTGGGCCAGACTTTTGCTAGGGGACGCGCTGCTAATGCCAATATCCAGAGACCGATCGCACCATGACCCGTCAAATCAACCATTTCACTGGTGCGAAAAATCGTCAGAACTCCGATCGCCACCGTGACGACTCCACCCAATTTAAATAACTGACGGCTGCGATCGTGACTCCAGTGGGACACCAATCCGCCGACACTCAACATCATGGGCAAGGTTCCGAGTCCAAAGGCCAACATCGTTAACGCTCCAGATAGCGGGGTTAAGGTTTCGGCGGCTTTGAGTTGTGCAACGTACAGAAACCCGCAGGGCATCAGTCCCCACAGCAATCCCAGAACTCCCGGTGAAGCCATTACCCAGCGGCCCATCCAGTGATTAATACTATTGTGCAATCGGACCGCAAATGGATGCTGCGGCAAGCCCCGATCGCCAAGAGCCGCGAATCCAAATCCCACCAACATCAGACCCGTGACAACAGCAAAGGCTTGCCGCAGTGGGCTGCCTAATCCCACCCAAGCGCCACCTGCAATCATCACAGACCCGACCCCGCCCATGAATGCACCCACTAAGGCATAGCTAATCAAGCGCCCGATGTTGAGCAAAATTACGGGCAAAAATTTCAAAAAAACAGATTTATTCTGGCTCGCTGAATCGCTGAGGAGCAGGGCCGTACTGAGCGGCCCACACATCCCTAAGCAATGTCCAAAGCTACCCAAAAACCCTAAACTCACCATCAGCCAATAGTCGATCGTCGCCATTATCCACTCCTATCCGCACTTTATTATTGTGACAGAAAAAATTAGAGTCCAAATCAATAACTTGGGTCATTTGACGCTGGATTCACGATCGCATAACGATTTTTTCCAGCAGCTTTTGCCTCATACATCGCCTCATCTGCTCCCTGCAACAACCCTTGTGCGGTGTCGTAATGGTTCGGGTACAGCGCAATGCCAAGGCTAGCACTCACCCGGACCAACTGCCCATCAAAGCTGTAAGGCAACGCGAGAGTATCTATCATTTTTTGGGCGACTCGTGTCACATCCGGCTCTCCTGGAACCTCCATCAAAATTACCGTAAATTCATCGCCGCCTAGACGCGCCACCGTATCACTGGCTCGTAAACTAGCAATCAATCGCTTCGCCACCGATTTCAACAATTGATCTCCCACACCATGGCCGAGGGAGTCATTCACCTGCTTAAACCCATCTAAATCGATAAACAACAGCGCAACCATTCGGGATCCGGAAGCAGCCCATTCGATCGACTGTTGGAGCTTTTCATGAAACAGTTGACGATTGGGCAGGCCCGTCAGTGGATCATGGTTGGCCAAGTAATACAATTGGGTTTGGGAGTCTCGCAGTTCTTGATTGGATTGGGACAGCTCTTGGGTAGTGCGGCGCAAGCTTTCTTCGAGGGATTTCCGCATGGTGATGTCGCGAATCACGCCCACCAACAGCACATTTCCCTCGGCATCACGGTGCAACGATCGCTTTGTGGCAATGGAGTAAGTCTTACCAAACAAA
>JAJAYH010000332.1 GCA_026786325.1 Alkalinema sp. CAN_BIN05
TGCTTAATCCGATCGAGGGGTTCGAGGGGCTGATAGTTAAGGCTGGAACTTAGGCTTTGGAGTTGAACTTCTAGGCCAATTTGCTCTTGACGGCTAAGTCTCCATTGGGCCACTTTGGGCACTTTGGTTTGTGGTAGAACTGCTAAGTTGGCATTTTTTTTGCTACGTCGATTTTGTTTTTTACGCGACGGTGCTTCGGAAATTTTGTTGCCAAGCGCCATACTATTTTCTAAAATCACTAGCAATGCTCGCTTTTGGGGAATATCGACCTTGGTATCCAAAATCTCTAAGCCCTGAGCCATATCGTCTGTTAAACCCGATTTCAGGCTGTAGGCTGCTGCCTGAATTGCTTCAGATTCATAAAGAAATTGCATTAATAAGAAAATACGATCGATCGCATCGGTCTGAACACCTTGGAGCGATCGGTATAGCATTTCTTCGAGATCCCGTGATTTCACCCGTCCCATAATGTCTAAAATCGCCGCCGTCACTTGACCAATCAACATCAAATCCTGTTCAAGTAAGGCTTCAATTTCGGCCCGACCTAGGGCATCCGCAATGCTATCGGTGCCGTTTATATTTTGAATTTTGACCAAGGCGCGTAGGATATTGGTCCGATCGTTGCTCCATCGAATCGGAAGTTGCTGAAGTAGAAAATCAATAGACTCCGGTGATCCCACTTGACCAATGATGTTCCAAGCGGCTGTGCGAACTGCTTCACCTTCGCGCCAGTTTTGAGCTAAGGGTTGCAGTAAAGGCAGAGCTTCGTCCTTCAAAAGAATAAAAGCTTGAATCGCTGCACTACGGGTTTCGGGCTGGCGTAAGCCTTCGACTAGCGACGGGTAACATTTCTCAAAATGAGTGGCCGCCACGACATCTAGAACCGCACAGCGCACAGCTAAGTCCGTTTCCTGTTTTACAATTTCTAAAATGTAAAGCTGAAGCGCCTGCAAATATTTGAGATTACGAATCGCCGCGCAACTGGCTTGCCTTTCGTTCTGACTATGACTTGTCAACATCAGTCGCAGCAAATTAGTGGCTTTCGCCCGTTGATCTCGATTGCCAAATTCTAACAACAATACCGATGCTGTCGCCCGAACCATGGCTGGCGCATGGGGACTGAGATAATCGAGCAATTGCTGAACATTCCGATCGGGATCCGCATGGTAGATATATCGCAAGGCAGCAGCCACCACTAGATCCGGCTGTTGTGGGGTAATCAGGCGACTGACGGCGATCGCATACTCAGCATTGGGTTCGTGCTGCATCACGCCCAAAATTCGACATTTCGCCACTTCGGGCAGCCCTTGTAACATCGGAACTAGGATATCTAGAGCACTTTGGGGATCAACTTGCAGGAGCAATTCTACACAGCCCATTTGTGATTCTTCCATCCCCGGCTGACTCAGCGCACTAATAGCAGCTCGTTTCAACTCTCGCAGCGCCGATTCACTCGTTGTGCGCCCCGCTAATAAATCTTGCCGCGCACTCAAAATCAAAATTTCAGCATACTGACGACGCAGCGAATAAATTACGCCTAGCCAAACGCTTGCCAGCACTACCAAAATCATAAAAATTGCCCCGCGCCAGTAGCTTCCTAGGACTTCCTGCCACCCAAACGAAATTAGGCCGAGCAATAAGATTCCGGTGATCCCATTGGCGATCGGTTCGGCATTCCCTCGCACACTGGTCTGAACGATGTTCCGTAATCTTTGGGGGACGGGTTGAAATAGAACGGGTCCGACACTGGCCAGCAAGGTGAAGTGAAACAACTCGTAGAGAAATTTCAATACAACAATAGACCAAAAAATCATCGCTCCGGAACTAATGCTTTCCACCTTCATAGCAAAGGCCGGAAACAGGCTCGGCACCGTGCTGATCATCGCGACCAATCCGCCAACCGCCACCATCAAGGTCGGCAAAATTCCCGTTGTCCCAAATACCCCCAGCTTTTCAATCACCCACCGCGATGCAAACCACTGAACAATTAACTCAAAAATTCCTAAAACACCTTGAAAAATTCCTAAAAAGCTAGCAATCCGCTCACTTTGATTTTGAGTCTGGCCCATCCGATTTAGAAATGTCATCGGACCCATCAATTCCAGCTCTTTAGAAAACTGGAAATCCAATAGCAGAAAGATCATTTCAGCCAACACAAAAAACAGCAATAGCATCCAGCGATAGTTCATCGCCTGCCCTTGTAACACTCGACCTGATTCTAGATTGGCTGACTCGCGGCGGCGGAGTGTTGTGTCAAAAAATCGAGATTGCTTGCGGGTGATGTAGAACAAAATCACCGATCCCAGCATCATCATGCTGAAAGCGATCATCGTCACGCCGGACAGCCCGAATCGACCCGACACTAACGGCAATAAAAAACCACTGACCGCATCCGCCACCAACACGCCGCTGCTAATTAATGGATAGGTGCGCCGCAGCTCTCGTACATTAAAAAGCTGGTTGGCGGTAATCGTCGTATTCGTATCATTCAGGACATACACGACCTGAAGCCACAGACGCATAAATAATACAACGACCTTAAACGCAACAAATCCACCGATCGTCGCCCCTGCTGGCAAAATTAACCCCTGCTGAAATGCCAATACGGGTAGCGCCATCATCACCGATACCAGAACAATCACCCAACGCAGCGGAATAATCGACTGAACTAACCCATATAGAAATCCCAGAAAAATACTGAGGACGGTGCTAGATAAATAAATCAGCGGTAGTTTATCTGCGCTGTACTGTTCTAAAAACAGTGCAGAGGCGGTCGCTTCTAGCCACAAAACCCCCACAGAGGTGGCCGCATAGGACAAAAACATCCAAAATGTTCGGCCCGACTCCTCCGACCGCAAATTCATGACGCGCAGCGCCCGACTCAATAAATTGTCGCGTTGGAGGTCTCGACTGGTGGTCATAGGGAGAAATGATGAAGTGCCAAGTAAACCGATCGTCCTAAGACTATCGTTAGTGTACCCATTAGGCTCCCATGATATTAAAAAAGCTGGCGATTGCCAGCTTTTCTACAGATTGACTTTAGGTTAAGCCTTAAAGCAACAAGACTATGAAGGGGAATTACTTCTTCGGAGCCTACTTCTTTGGAGCCATCAGCATCATCATGTTACGGCCTTCTTTTTTAGGAGTCTGCTGGATTTAAGCAACCTCTTGAAGATCCGTTGCCATGCGCTTGAGCAGAACTTCAGCCAAGTCACTATGCTGAATCTCTCGTCCTCGGAACATGATAGTCGCCTTGACCTTGTCTCCGGCCGCCAAGAAACGTTGAGCCTGAGAAAGACGCACTTTATAATCGTGCTCCTCAATTTTGTAGCGCATCTTGACTTCTTTTACGTCAACAGTATGCTGCTTTTTCTTGGCTTCCTTTGCCTTTTTCTCTTGTTCAAACTTGTGCTTACCATGGTCAATGATTTTACAGACAGGCGGATCTGCCTTATCGCTAACCAGTACAAGGTCAAGTTCCTTGTCATCTGCAATGGTTTGGGCCTCACGGGAGGTCATGATTCCCAATTGCTCACCGTCAACACCCACAACCCGAACTTTCGGGAAGCGAATACGTTCGTTGATCATGGGGAGATCGCGATTAAATCGTCTGGGTTCTCTTTCCGACACGGGCACCGTTTTGTGAATTGGACAATTGTGAATAGAATTCGACAGGAGTGAAACTAGTTCAACCTGTGTTATCTATATTACCCAATTCCTGGGTATAGGTGTGAAAATAAAGTTATAAGAATTGTAGAATTTTTCACCTTGGTCACAGGGAGGAGCAAGACATCGTGCATCGAGAGTGGATTTGGCGAGGGCATCGCGTCCGATATACCTTCACAGCCGCAGCTTCGTCATTATCCCCGTCGTCGTCGCTGGATTCGTCGCTGGATTCGCCATTGCTGCTTATTCATGGATTTGGGGCATCGGTAAGGCATTGGCGATCGAATGTTGGGCCGTTGAGTGTCGGTCGATCGGTCTATGCGATCGATCTGCTGGGATTTGGCGCATCTGATAAAGACAGCACAGTCTATGGGACGGCACTGTGGGTTGAGCAGTTGTTTGATTTTGTCAGACAGGTGATTGGGCGAAGTGTGGTGGTGGTGGGAAATTCTTTGGGTTCTGTGGTGGGTCTGGGTCTGGCTGCGAAACATCCAGATGTGGTGACAGCGATCGCATGGCTAAATCTACCGGATTTTTCGGCGGTGTCGCTGCCCACGCCCATTAAGGCATTGGCCCAGCCTGTTGGAGCGTTGGTGAAACGAGTGATTACGTTGTCCCCAATTTTTGTGCCATTTTTTCGCTGGATCCGTCAGCCTGCTGTGATTAAAAAGTGGGTCAGGGGCGCGTATGTGGATGAAACCAGACTAGATGCGGAACTAATTGAGATTTTGTCGGCTCCGGCATTCGATCGTAATTAGGCCCGTGCCTTAGCAACTATGGTCATGAGTCAGCGGGAACTTCCGCCAGACTACACGGCGAGGTCTGCGTTACCGAAAATGACGCTACCGATGTTGTTGATTTGGGGTGCGAAGGATCAGTTTGTGCCGCCTAGTATTGCTCAGAAGATTGTAGATTTTAATCCGGCGGTTCAATTGGTTTCTCTAGCTGAGGTTGGCCATTGTCCTCATGATGAGGTGCCGGATCAAATCAATCAGGTTTTATTGAGTTGGCTCGCTGAATTGCCAGACTAACTTGGCAATTTCCAACA
>JAJAYH010000333.1 GCA_026786325.1 Alkalinema sp. CAN_BIN05
CGCGGGTGCCCTGCGTGACATGATGCAAAATCACCTGATGCAGGTCTTCTCTCTCACCGCCATGGAACCCCCAAATTCCCTGGATGCCGATGCCATTCGGACCGAAAAGGTAAAAGTTTTGCAAGCTGCTCACTTGGCTGATTTGAATAATCTGGAAAACTCTGCCGTTCGTGGTCAGTATTCCGCCGGACAGATCAAAACCAAATCGGTTCTGGGCTATCAGGACGAAAAAGGCGTTGATCCCCGATCGACCACTCCGACTTTTGTCGCCATGAAGCTTGTGGTTGATAACTGGCGCTGGCAAGGCGTGCCCTTCTATTTGCGCACTGGAAAACGGCTGCCGAAAAAGACTAGCGAAATCGCCATTCAATTCCGCGATGTGCCCCACATGCTCTTTCAGCAAGTCGCCAAACAAGTGAATCCAAACGTGCTAACCATGCGGCTCCAGCCCAATGACGGCATCTCTATGAAGTTTGAGGTGAAAATGCCTGGGGGCGACCTGCGTAGCCGATCGGTGGAAATGGACTTTGGCTATGGCAATGTCTTCGGGAAATCCTCTGGGGGAGATGCCTACGATCGGCTGCTACTCGACTGCATGATGGGCGACCAAACCTTGTTTACCCGATCGGATGAAGTGGAAGCCGCGTGGCGTGTAGTGACCCCGATCGTTGCTGCTTGGGATGCTGCCGCTGATCCCGACTCCATTCCACAATATGCCGCAGGAACTTGGGAACCCAAAGAAGCAGAAGACTTAATCAACCGCGACGGACGCAAATGGCGACGGCTTTAGATAAATTGAATTCAAACTACCCATTGATTACTAGTTAGGAATTACCCATGGCTTCCACCGCACCCGTCATCCCATTACAAGCCCCGAAAGATGTCTCCCTGTCCAAAATTCAATCCGAATTGGATGCCATTTGGACCATGTACAGCCAGCCCAGCTCAGATGGCACGATTCTAGGCGCAACCAAAGCAACCACCTTTACCCTATTGGTCTACGAACCCGAAGAAACCCAACAGCTTCTCGCCGAACTGGGCTACTACACCGGACCCGTAGACGGCATCAGTGGACCCCGAATGAACGCAGCCATTCACTCAGCCCAAGTTGCTTACAACATGAAGGTGAGCGATAAAGTCTCTATCGAACTAATTGCTCGTCTGCGTAAGGAGGTCTTCATCTGTCGCGGCATTGACACTCAAGAAGGCGATGTATGCAACATCTCACCCTATAGCCGCGATACTGGGGGCGCAGGACTAGCCGATGCGATCGCAGTCCAAAATCCCTGCCGCATCATTTCTCTATTCCCCAGCACCGATCTCTCTGACGACGGCATCACCGCCCAAGTCTCCGCCTATTGCCCCATCCAAAAACGCACCGCCAACTCCATGGCCTGCTGCGAGTACATCACGCTCAAAGGGGTCGAATCGGCTTTGGCCCGATCGAGTAGTTTAGTAAAATCGTTATTACAACCCGGTTTACCCAGTTTTCTTTGGTGGAAAGGCGAACCTAATCTCGAGCAATCTTTATTTCAGGAACTCGCTGAAGCTTGCACCGTGCTGATTGTGGACTCTAGCAGCTTTGTGGATAACCCGGAAGGACACTTGGCAAAACTAGATTCCATGCGAGAAATGGGGATCCAAATTGCCGATCTAAACTGGCGACGACTCGCGCCTTGGCAAGAGCTAACGGCTGAAGCCTTTGACGCGCCAGAACGTCTACAAAGCTTACTGGAAGTCGATCGGGTCACACTGCACCACCAAAAAGGAAATCGAACCCAAGCATTGCTATATTTGGGTTGGTTGGCCAGTCGGTTGAATTGGAAAGTGCAGCGCCGCGTGGCGGAAGGCGGTGATCTGGACACCCAGCGCATCTTTCTCACCGGAGCCAATGGCCGCCAAATTGAGGCGGATTTACTCTCCATCGACGATCGCACTTTGGATCGCGCTTCAGGATTAATCGTGGGCAATTTGTTAGATTTACGACTAACCTCCAGTAACTTAGAAGCCGACTGCTGCATGATCCTTTGCTCCGAAACAACTGGCTGTATGCGGATGGAAGCTCAGGGCGGCGCTGAATCCTGCTGGGTTAACCAAGTGACAACACTGGGGGATCAACAAGCAGAAAGTTTACTCAGTGAACAGCTTCGTACCACCATGCGGGATCTACTATTTGAAGAAAGTCTCGCGATCGCAGCCCAAATTGTTCGGGCAAGTTAAGCGCAGTCGCATGGTCTATGGCTCATTGATTGCGCTAGCATAATGGCACTCATTGTGAGTAGCCCTTCAAGGAGACCTTATGGTCCACGCCTATACGACGACGAGTGAACTATTAGAAATTTTACAGATAGAACAACAAGCCTGTATGCGAGGCGATCGGCTCAGCTTGAGTCCAGCATCTTGCGGTGTGAGTCCATTCATTGACAAGTTTGTCGAATCAACTGGACTTCAAGGGTTCTCGGCTTACAACAATTTTCGCCACACCATTCATGAATATCAAAAGGCTAATAACATCTCAGGCATTGTCTGGGAAAACGTCACGTTATGGGGGCGATCGATGCGATTTCCCACCATTCATGAACAGTTAGCTAGCCTAGATTCCGACTTGGCACTTCTGTCCCAAATGAAATCGCCTGTTACAGTATTCTGGCAACAGGCGATCGCAGGGTTGGATCTTTTTCTCGGGTTGCAGGGCGGCAAAGTCTTCCAGAGAGCCACTCTAGACGATGTTGCCCGGATTTATTACCGTAGCCAATGGGCCAAACTCTGCCATCAAGGCCAAGTTGAAACACTGGAAATTATTCTGGAACTGGGGTGGGGCAAACCGGAAGATTCGGGCGATCGTCAAGGCTTTCCCGCATCAGGTAGCGATCGGATCCATGCCGTCTTACGAGGCAAACACCCCCTAGGTTGACACTCTCAGGTCTAAAGAGACTAAGTTTTAGGGCGATCGAGAACTCACATAAAACTAACTCACCTAACTACTTGTGCTAAGGGCCGATCTAGCCGTATCGTTTAGAGCACTTAGGCTAAACCATTCTGGAGAATCTCAGCAAAACATTATGGGAGTCCCCCTCGTTGCTAATTATTACTTGACCTATCGTTGCAATGCTCGCTGCCACTTCTGCGACATTTGGGCGTTAGAACCGAAGAAAGAAGCAGATTTTGAGACCATCAAAAAGAATCTGCACGATCTCAAGCGGCTTGGAGTGAAATATATCGACTTTACAGGCGGCGAACCGCTTCTTAAAGCTGAGGCTCCACAGATTTATGCAGAAGCTAAGCGCCTTGGCTTCACCACCAGCATGACCACGAACACCATTCTCTACCCCAAACGGGCAAGGGAAATGCAGGGATTAGTGGACTTCTTGAACTTCTCGCTAGATGGCGGAGACGCAGAAACCCACAATCAATCCCGAGGCGTGGCTATTTTTGACACTTTGGTGGAATCGGTAAAATTAGCTAAAGAATTGGGTGAGTATCCGGTGCTAAACCACACCGTGACAGCCCAGAACTTCAACCGACTGGATGAAGTGGCTAAGCTAGCCCGTGATCTGGGTGCCCGAGTTTGGATGAATCCGGCCTTTACCGCCTATTCCAACTACAACTCGAAAAAGAATCCCAACGCCGAAATGGTGCAGAAGATTGAGGAAGTTGCCCGTAAGTTTGGCAGCGTCGTCGGATACAATAAAGCGGCATTGGCCTTCATCGAAGCAGGCGGTAATGACACGAAAAATCCACGCTGTAAGGCGGTGGATGCAGTCATTGCTATTTCTCCGAATGATGAGCTGCTGTTGCCTTGTTATCACTTTGCACAGAAAGGATTACCCATTGCGGGAAATCTCTACGATCTGTACAGAGAGTCAGAAGAGGTTGAGGAATTTCGTCAGAGCCAGGGTCAACTGTCTGTCTGCGAAGGCTGTACTGTATGGTGCTACCTGATTCCAAGTTTCTTCAAGGGTATCGACAAGTACTGGGTGTTGAATAGTGTTACCTATGTCGGAGAATTCCTGGCCCGAAAACGATTCCTCGCAGGGGTCTGAATACGGCGCGATCCATCTGCCTGATTTATTGGGAGATACGATCGCTTTAGAAAGTGAAGATTGTTTTGAGTCGTCGCCTTTAGATGATGGATTTGAAGGGCGACGGCTTAAATCTGCCTTTCTGTTGGCTGGGGCTTGGGCTTCAATGTACCTAGTCCATGTGTTTACCTATGGTCTTTGGCTGATGTCGGCGTTGGCTTTCCTGATGGCGATTCATTTACTTCGGGCATTTGTTGCAACTCCCAAGCTTGAAGCACCTGCATTAGAGCCGGGAATGTTAGTAGACAATTTGATGCCGATCGTGACCCTATTGGTATCAGCGAAGAACGAAGAAGCGGTCATTGAAGGGCTGGTGCGAAATCTGTGCAATCTAGATTATCCAAGCGATCGCTACGAGCTTTGGATTGTCGATGATGCAAGCAGCGATCGGACGGCGGAGATTTTAATTAAACTGCGTGGTGAATTTCCGCAATTAAATGTATTTCGTAGAACCGCTGGAGCATTAGGCGGCAAGTCTGGGGCATTGAATCAAGTATTTACGAAAACTAAGGGTGAATTCTTAGTTGTATTTGATGCCGATGCGCGAATTCAGCCAGACTTTTTACAAAAGACATTGCCTATTTTTTTGACAGGCGATCGGATTGGGGCGGTTCAACTCCGTAAAGCGATCGCACAATATGAACGGCCCGGTTCTCCTGAAAAAAATAACTTTTGGGTCA
>JAJAYH010000334.1 GCA_026786325.1 Alkalinema sp. CAN_BIN05
AACTCGATAAACTTAAAGCACTCCATGACGAGGGCGCACTTTCCGATACAGAATATACTGCCGCTAAAGATCGTCTCCTTAATAAATCTAATGCCTTAGCGTCATCCGATCACCCAAACACAAACGATCTCTTCGGAATGACACCAAGCACTTATGCAACAGTCATGCATTTGTCTCAATATGCAACCTATCTTATTCCCTTGGCAGGAGTCGTAATTCCGATCGGAATGTGGCTATATGGGCGAGATCAGAATGAATTTGTGAATGAACATGGTCAGAATTTAATGAATTTCTTAGTGTCCTATTTTATTTATGGAACTATTGCTGGAATACTATGTTTTGTAGTAGTTGGATTTGTTCTATTGCCAATTTTAGTTGTAGTAACGTTAATTTTGCCAATTTTCGGAGCGATCGCCGCCAGTAAAAGCCAAAACTATCGCTACCCGCTCACTATTAAATTCTTTTGATCAGATTAGGCTTGCCGTATCCCACAAGCCTAATTTGAACTATTGATTACAGGCACCCACAAATCATTCTGGCTTACCCACCAATTTCTTATAAATCTCCTCATAAGCAATAGCACTCGCTTCCCAACTAAAGTCCGACTCCATGCCGCGTTGTTGCAACCCCGACCACAAGGCTTTGAATCTAAAGGCTTCTGAAGCTCGGACTAGCGATGTAAACAAATCCAATGGCTCATAACGATCGAAACAATATCCCGTCCCCGTCTCCGCCACCGGATCATGATGACTGACTGTATCCACCAAACCACCTGTACGACGAACGATCGGCACACAACCATACCGCATCGCCATCATTTGACTAATTCCACAAGGTTCAAATCGGGACGGCATCAAGAACGCATCACAGCCCGCATAAATCCGACGAGCCAAAGCATCGTTATAGAGTAAATACGTGGCCATGCGTCCCGGATACTTCGCCGCCAATTCCCACAAGGCCGTTTCATAATACCGATCGCCCGTTCCCAACACTACAATTTGTGCATCGTTATAGGCCAAAAATCGATCGAGTACCTGCAAAATCAAATCAATCCCTTTCTGCTCCACCAGCCGAGATACCACACCAATTAAGAACGTTGGTTCACTGATCGTTAGGCCGACTTCTTGTTGTAATGCTGCTTTATTGAATACCCGATCGTCTAATGTTTTACTCGTGAATGTTCGGGCGATCGCGGGATCATTTGCCGGATCAAATACTTCAGTATCAATTCCATTTACAATTCCAGATGTTTTATCGCTAATAAACGATAGCAATCCTTCTAATGTCTCACCATAGGTTTCAGTTTTGATTTGTTCTGCATAAGTTGGCGAAACCGTCGTCACCCAATCGGCGGACTGAACGGCAGCGGCCATTGTGTTGTGGCCTTGCATATACCACGGGCACCATGTCATTTGTTCAAGCTTCCAGCGCCACGGGCCTTGGTAAGCCAGATTATGAATTGTGAATACTGTGGAAATATCGGGAGTCTGATGCAACCAAACCGGAAGCATTCCTGTATGCCAATCATGACAATGAACAACGTCTGGTTTCCAATAGTTCCAGGCAAACTCTGCGGCACCATTCGAGAAAAACGTAAATCGCCAATCTTCGTCTACACCAGAATAAATCCGCTTTGGATCAAAAGCCGGATGACCAAACAAATACAGTGGCACATCAGTTCCCGGCAACACCGTTTCGTAAACCGCAAACTTATTAAACATCGCACTACCCGACCAGACTGGTTCCGTCGGGATTTCCATCTTGGCCGCTAATGTTCCGTAGTACGGCATAAAAATCCGCACATCATGGCCCATCGATCGCAACACCTTCGGCAGCGCACCCACGACATCACCCATGCCACCCACCTTAGCGACAGGCGCAACCTCTGCCGAGACAAACAAAATACGCATGGGTGAAATATCCTTACCGATCGATGGCCACATGAATCATACGACTTTAAGGATCTCTCGTGCAGTGTCTCATTTTTCAGAAATACCTCACCCATTATTACTAGGGCATTGCTCTAGCTATTGCGCTGGCTTCATATCGTCTGCCACTGCCCCTTTCGTCGGAACAAAAATCGGTTGATCTAGTGCGATCATTAAGGTGCTGGGCGCTGGCATTTGCAATTGGTCAGCCGATTTCGTAGCCGTGTTGGTCGATTTCGTGGCCAGTTGGGGCGATGTATTTGGAAAAAGTGTAACTGCCGCGATCGCCGCCGCCGCCGCCACCGCCCCACCAATTCCCGTCAATACACGCCAGTCGGGCCAAGACCGATCGACTTTTTTGATTACTTTTGCGATCGTCAGATCCACATGTTCTGCCATAACGGGTGAGGGAAGCTGTTGAAACCCAAGCTGCAACTTGGTCATGCGACGATACATTTTTGCAAAAGCCGGATCTTCATTAATCCAGGTTTCCACTTGACGACGTTCGTCCGCTGTCACTTCATGATCGATGTACGCGCTCAACAGTTCAAAGCGATCGCGATGAAGGTTGCCGCAAGAAATGTGAGAGTCAGAAATATGAGCGTCGTGGCTGCCGGAGTTGGAGGAGTTCATGGTGGTAGGGGAGGGCGAGTAGGTGAAACCTTAATAACAAATTAAGCAAACAGTGAGATAGCCGCTAATCATCCAAATAGGGCTGAAGCTGTTCCTGCAATCGCAATCGAGCGCGGGCAATGCGGGACTTAACCGTGCCAAGGGAAACGCCTGTCATTTCAGCAATTTGCTCATAGGCTAACCCTTCAATTTCGCGCAGGACAATAGTGGTACGGAATACTTCAGGTAAATCGCTAATGGCCATTTGGAGCTTTTCATGAAACTCACGGGTTCCCAACTCTTCAACAGGTCCAGGTCCATCATCCGCGATGTCCCAATCCATCTCGCCATCACCGACCATACGGGGCGCATCAAGGGAAAGTGGTGTAGAGTTCCGCTTCCGTTTTCGCAATTCGTCGTAGAACAGATTAGTCGCGATTCGGCTCAACCAACCACGAAATTTCACGGGTTCCTGAAGCTTTTTGACGTTTCGGTAAACTCTTATCCACACTTCTTGCGCTAAGTCTGCACGGTCTTGCCAGTCAGGGGCGAGATGATACAACACCTTATCCACGTGGGACTGGTAGCGACGCATTAACTCAGAAAATGCCGATTTGTCGGGACGAATTCCCGTTTGGCATTGAAGAACTAAATCGTAGTTTGAAATCTGTTGGACTGTTACAGGCATGGACGATAAAGATTTCTCAGCTCCAGACCAGGCAGTGGCAGACAATTGACTCATAACGTGCAGACCAGGCGATGATTGTGAATGCTATTACAGAGACTTGACGGTGCTGCTCTGGTAAAGGTTCCCAACAATTTTCTAGTCGGTCATGAAGTCAAGGGTGCGCACATCGACTGGACTGAGTGGACTCCTTATAATAGCGCTCCGATCGCTATGACGATCCATCCATCACAAGCCACACTCCGAAGCCATCAACAATCCCGTAAGATCAATACTATATTCTTTTACTATTTCCTTTTATGACTGACTTGAGCGAAAACCTAACGATCGTCCTATTGGTGTTGGGGCTGGTCACATTGACGGGCGTGGGTTCAATGATTTGGGCTTACCAAGGCGGCGGCAGTATTGCGGTGTTGTTTTTAGAAGTAATTCCGCCCCCCATAACGCTTGAAGAGTCTAGTCGCCGATCGTTTCAAAAGGGAATTCGCGACTATTGCAGCGGTCATTATAGACGTGCGATCGCAGCATTCACTCAGGTCATTCAGCGATCGCCGGATTGTCCTGAAGCACACCACAACTACGCCCTAGCGATGGCCAATCAGCGCCAAGACGATAAAGCAACCGCCGCGTTTTTGAAGACGGCTGATTTGTATGCCAAACAGGACGATCGCGCTGGAGTCGATCTCGTCAAAAGTCATTTAATTGCACTGCGTCAACGAAAGCGCGATCGTGAGGCAAAAGCGAGTAAATCTTGAATCTGGGACAGGCTTGAAGAATTGGACAGGCTAGAATGAAATCACCGAGTTTGGTAATGGCCCATGGCTTCTCAGCTTTTAACGGATCAGCAGCTTTTAACCGATCAGCAGCAACCCATCACCTCAGTAGACATCAGCCATTTGGTCCTTGAGGACGACAAGCCTGTGGATAATTTTCAATCGGCTCAACAACAGCGCTTTCTGATCCAAATACTCTACGATTCCCAAGCATTGCCTGTACCTTTTCTGGCCGAAGCCAATGTCGGTTTGTTCTATCAACTTAAAGAAGATCCAATAGTCCCGGATGTCTTACTCAGCTTAGGAGTGCAGCGAGGAGACGACTATTCTCAACGGGAAAACCGATCGTACTTTGTGTGGGAATTGGGCAAACTGCCAGAACTCTGTATCGAAATCGTCTCTAACCAAGAAGGGGACGAAGTAAATCTCAGTCGTAAATCCAAGCGCAAGGGTAAGACGTTTACTAAAAAAGATCGCTACGGCGAAATTGGGGTGCGCTACTACGTTGTCTTTGATCCGCTAGAACAAATTCAAGCTGACATCGGTTATGCCAAAGCCAAAGTCTGGACCTATTCACCCGACAGTAGTGGCTATAGCGAAACCTTGGCCCAAAGCATTAATGAACTTGGCCAATATATTTGGCTCGATACGATCGGTGTGGGTTTAACCCTGTGGCGTGGAGAATTTGAAGAAAATATCACGCGGGTTTGGTTACGCTGGTGCGATGTCGATGGCAATGTAATCCTCACCGGAGCCGAACGCGCAAAGCTTTCCGATCGTCGGGCTGATAGTGCCGAAGCAAAAGCACAACGTCTCGCCGATCGCCTTCGAGAACTCGGCCTAAACCCTGATGACTTATAATCACGGTCCATACAGCACATGTAATGCAACGTTTCAAAAACAAATTACCCAACACCGATCGTCTCAGCCACCAATCACTCGCTAACAAAAGTCAAAGAACTAACGAAATACTGCAAGGACGATCGAGAAGTGGCAGCAGATTGAACGGACAAAGGCAAGACGGCCTGACCTCTACGATCGTTTGTTAGCAGATCCTGGGACCGATCATAATTAAAGTGTATTTGTTCTAGAGGATTACCTTTTTAATTAAACTTCCATGCCAGATTGGCATAGCACCGGATGGATGGATATACTGAAACAGTTCAGCCAAACATCTCTACAGGGGTGTTAGGGAGAACTGAACGATGAGTTTTTCTACTTAGTCATCCACCCAAGGAGTATTATTTTGCTATGAGCGTTGAAGAACTTGAATCTGTGGTTTCCAGTCTTCCATCTGCTGAGCTTGCCCGCTTTTCTGAATGGTTCGAGGCGTTTATTGCCGACGAATGGGATCGACAGATCGAGCAGGATATGCAAGCGGGTCGCCTTGATAAGGTGCTGAAACGTGCGGACGATCACTATCAGGCAGGACGCTGCACACCACTGTGAATCACTTTGCTGACCCGGACTTTTGGTTTCACTATCGGCAGCTTCCTGAGGATGTTCGAGATCTCGCTGACAAAAATTTTGAACTTCTTAAGCGTGATCCTCGCCATCCATCGATTCGCCTCAAAAAGATTGGCTCCCTCTACACCGCGCGCATTGGTCTTCGCTATCGTGCGCTTGCCCGATAGTGTCCTGGTGGGCTTCAATGGTTTTGGATCGGCCATCACGCAACATACGACGAGTTGCTCAAGTCTTAAATTTGCTTCGAGATTATCAGGTGTAGTCTAAGGGATAGGGAAGGCCCGATCGGCAGATCACCCAACCCACCGATCGGGCTTTTTACCTAAAAATTTATGAAGATTTGACATAAAACGGTCGAAACGATTATGGTCGGTCGCTTATACTTAATTCTCTGTTAAAAAATAGACATACTATAACAATGTCTTGATATTCTTCTGCACCTGTTATATTTATCCCGATACTCCTTAGGATTACTCTGACCGGGAACAGAGCATCCGCTGGGATAAGGAAATAGAAGTCTCGACCAAGCTCGATCGATTGCCGAAAGC
>JAJAYH010000335.1 GCA_026786325.1 Alkalinema sp. CAN_BIN05
CCGATGTACTGGGTGCCGTTGCAGATTCCTTCAACTTAACCATTCAAAATCTCCGTGAAATTGTCCAACAGGTGAAGCTTGCCACTCGTCAGGTGAGTAAAGGATCCACCGAGAACGAAATGTTTGCTCGCGGCCTTTCGTCTGATGCTCTGCGTCAAGCGGAAGAGTTGGCCGTGACGTTAAATTCGGTTCAAATGATGACCGAATCCATTAATCGGGTGGCCAACAGTGCTCGCGAGGCGGAGGACGTGGCCAAACAGGCGACAGCGACGGCTCAGAAGGGCGGAGAAGCGGTTGAACGCACGGTGGCAGGGATTCTTGAAATCCGTGAAACCGTTGCAGAAACCACCCGTAAGGTGAAGCGATTGGCTGAGTCTTCTCAGGAGATTTCCAAGATTGTCGCCTTGATTTCTCAGATTGCTTCTCGGACCAACTTGTTGGCCTTGAACGCTAGTATCGAAGCCGCCCGTGCAGGTGAAGCCGGACGTGGGTTTGCTATTGTGGCAGATGAAGTTCGACAGTTGGCCGATCGGGCTGCCAAAGCATCCAAAGAAATCGAGCAGATTGTCTTGCAGATTCAAAGTGAAACTGGATCTGTAATGGTTGCTATGGAAGAAGGGACGCAGCAGGTGATTGAGGGGACTCGGTTGGCCGAACAAGCCAAACGAAGTCTTGATGACATTATTCAGGTGTCCAATCGGATTAATACCTTGGTGCAATCCATCACCTCGGATACAGTTGAGCAAACCGAAACCTCGCGTGCAGTGACCCAAGTCATGCAGTCCGTTGAATTGACGGCCCAAGAGACCTCTCAAGAAGCTCAGCGCGTGTCGGCATCCCTCCAAAATCTGGTAGGAGTTGCCCGTGATTTGCTGACCTCTGTGGAGCGTTTCCGAGTAGATGCCGTCGATCGGAATTAGAAGTCTTGCACTTGAACTGTGATGGGTTTGATTCGTTCGATCGTCATAGAGTTGTGAGATTTTCTTCCGTTCGGAAGGGTTTGCGATACATTGGCAATACATTAGCAATAGATTGGCAATCTATTGGCGATACAGAGGGAGTAGATTCACAGCAAAAGCGAATTCATGCTTTTGCTTAGAGTTTATTTTTGTTAGGTTCTTTAGGTTTGCTTCGATTTTTGACCAAACCTTTTTAAGCGTGATTAACAGACAGGGATAAACCTATGCAGCCGGAACAACAACAGCGAATCATGGGCTACTTTATTGAGGAGGCAAAGGAGCACCTCAATACAATTGAGCAGGGATTGTTGAATCTGCAAGGAACCCTCGACGATTCTGAGATGGCCAACGAACTCTTTCGGGCCGCCCATTCAGTTAAAGGGGGGGCGGCGATGTTGGGGCTTGCGGGCATTCAGCAGACTTCTCATAAGTTAGAAGACTATTTTAAAATACTCAAAGAGACTCCGAGTATTCGGGTCGATCAAAAGCTGGAAACTCTTCTTCTTCAAGTTTTTGATACCCTTAATGGTCTTTTAGAACAGCTCCAGACTCCATTTGGTTTGAGGGAACAGGATAATCAGTCTGCTTTGCGTGACGTGAATCCCGTTTTTATTGAAGTGGATCAACATCTACAGGCGATGGTGGCATCGGCTGATCCCGCATCGGTTGGCCGATCGATGTCTGTGTCATCTCGTGCATTAGTATTCCAAGAGCAAGTCCCAGCTAAATTGCGAGAAATGCTCGATCTCTTCAAGCAAATCGATACAAATCCATCCCTACGATCGAATCTCCAGCGTGTTTGTGCGGATTTGCGAGGGTTCGGGGAGACATTTGCCTTAACCAATTGGATTGCACTTTTGGAGTTGATAGAACGAGCGGTGCTGAATCCTGAGAATTCCGGTCGAGTTTTAGCGGGAATCACGCTGAAGGATTTGAAGCAGGCGCAGGTGCAGATTTTGTCAGATCAAGATAGTGCGATCGCGGCAAGTGACGCATTAGTCTCATTAGCCCCGCTTTCGGCAGAACCGCTTGTAAGCGATGATGATGATGATTTCTCAAGTCTCTTTGATGGTAATGATTTAGAATTCGATCTTGGCTTTGACTCGAATAGGTCAGGTTTATTGGATCTGGGTTTGCTTGAATCCGGTGACTTTGATTTGTTCGCAGATACAGACCTCTCGGCGGCATCTAGTATTGATGGTTTGGAGCTAGATGGTTTGGAGCTAGATGGTTTGGAGCTAAACGGTTTAGAGCTAGCTGATTTGGATCTAGCTGATTTGGATCTAGCTACAGGTGATTTGAATGAAAGTTCAGATACATCAGACAATCTGGGGGGCGATTTGGAGACCTTGGACGATTTTCAGGGATTGAGTGCTCTTGATGAATTGGACTTTGGGGATTTGCAAGCCGATGGTTTGGGGTTAGGGATTTTAGAGGCTGAGCAAAATGAATTAGAAACTTCCTTTCAAGTGGTTTCTGCTACTGAGGCATCCTTTGAAAATCTCATGATGTTTGAAAATTCTGGACCTGAAATGGGACTGGCTGAACTGAATAGTTTGGCTGACTTGTTTGAAGGTGAGGTGCCGGATCTGTCTTCGACTTGGCAAGTTGAAGAGGAGATAGGCGATTCGACCGAATTGTCTTTGGATGATTTGGGATTGCAGGCAGATTTTCGTTCCGATCGGACCTTGAATTCAGATGCCATGTCTGACGATGCGCTGGATGATTTGTTTGGTAGCGCGTTGCTAGATGATGCCCCCACGTCGTTCGATTTTGATTTGGATCAAGATGATTCTTCGCCATTTAGTGATTTAGGTGAGTTGTTTGGCCGATTAGATGAGGTAGATATAACGCTTAATGCGTCTTTGGATGCTGGACAGGAGCCTCTAGAAGAGCTGGAAATTGAAGGCTTTAAGTTTGATCAAGATGATGATAATAACTTTAGCAGTCTGTTTATAGATGGAGACTCGGATCTTGCTTCCTCGACATCTGCCGTGAGTGATTTAGCTGGAATGGATTCGTTGTTTGGCGATGTTTCTTACGATTTAGATGTCCCTATTGCTGCTGTCTTAGATACGGTGGGTTTGAATGGCAATGATTTCAGTGGCTTGGAAGATAGTCCGACGTTGCTGGATCTGACGGATCCCGATGTGGAGAGTGATATTTTCTTGGGAACGGACGAACTGTTATTGTTGGATTCTCTGGAGAGTGAAACAGAGATACCGTTTGATCCAAATCTAAATTTTGGATCTATTGATGATCCAGATAATGATTGGATATTGCCTGGGACTGAACTAGAGAATTTGATGGGTTCTGATTTAGATTTAGGTTCTGATTTAGATTTAGGTTCTGATTTAGATTTAGGTTCTGATTTAGATTTAGGTTCTGATTTAGATTTAGGTTCTGAATTTAGTGATTTATTAGATAGTAATTTATTAGATAGTGATTTTGACTTTGGAGAAGGCTTAGTCTTAGCTAATTCCTCATCTGATGTATTAGCTTTTGATGATTTGTTCGATGAAGATGTTTCCTTGGATGTGTTGGATTTTGAAATAGTTGAAACTTCTGAATTAGATTTAGAGATGTCTGACAGTGATGTTTGGGGCGATGTGCAACCATCCTCTACTGACGCTGGGGACTTGAATGATCTGTTGGGAATGGCCGCAATGGGTGTTGCTGGTGTCGGTGCAATGGGTGTTGTAAGTGCAATGGGTGTTGTAAGTGCAATGGGTGTTGTAAGTGTGCAAACTCCGACTTCAACGGGATCTGATCTTGCATTCGATACTATGAGTTCTGATGATGTCTGGGACGACGATCTCTGGGCAGATTTGCCCTTAGAAATCCCTACTAGTGATGTGGGTTTTGGTTCAATTGAGGTAGAAGATTTAGCTGAATCTGATGATCTCCTGGAATTAGATCTGATGGATCTCGGAGAGATTGGCGTAGATGACATAAATCTGGATGACATGAATCTGGATACTCTTGATTTAGATGCGATGAGCTTGGAATCTACTGATGTAGATCAGATGAGCTTAGGTGAGATAGATTTGGGTGAAATGAGCTTGGATGACATGGATCTAGGCGAAATAAGCTTGGATGATGAATTTGATTCGATGTCTCTTGACTCTACTGATGATATTTGGGGTGGAACCGATAACGATTTGGGATCTGATTTCGATGATCTTGATTCGCTCTTGGGGGCCTCGGATGATGCGATCGGGGCAGAGTCTATTGGATTTGAAGAATCTCAGGATAACCTCGCGGCTGATGATGGCTCATTCTCTGACCTTGATGATCTTTTATCCTTCGATCAATCGTCCTCATCCGGTCTAGACTTTGCCGGAATTGATGATTTTTCTGGAGTCGCTGTCTTCGGGACTGGGCTTGTGGCCGGGGGCGCGATCGCAGCCAATGTATTTGGGTCTCAGTTTGATGATGATCCCGAATTTGATGATCTTGAGAGGCTCCTTGAAGACCGAGACCTAGGCAGTGGTAGTGCGCTGATTGTTCCGGGTGCTACTCGTCAGGTTAGTGCTGCTCGTCGTCCTACCGCCGCCCCCCCGAGTAAAGGCCTTGGCGAACAAACCATGCGGGTTCCGGTCAAACATCTAGACAATCTGAGCAATCTTGTTGGTGAATTGGTCGTTAACCGAAATAGTCTTGAGCAAGATCAAGAACGGATGCGTCAGTCGCTGGACAATTTGCTTTATCAAGTGCAGCAACTCAGCGATGTCGGCCAACGAATGCAGGACTTGTACGAACGATCGCTTCTTGAAAGTTCCCTTATTGCCAGCCGTCAAAGCTATCGAATGGCCAGCAGTGCGCCTCGTATGATCGTTGAACTTGAGAAAACTAACAACGTTGAATATGATCCGTTGGAAATGGATCGTTTTACGGGCTTCCATTCGCTTTCTCAAGAAATGATCGAATTGATTGTCCGAGTGAGGGAATCTGCGTCAGATATTGAATTTATTGTTGACGAAACTGACCAAGTGACCCGGACGTTCCGTCAAGTCACGACGCAGCTTCAAGAAGGACTGACCCGATCGCGCATGGTGCCCTTTGCCCAAACTGCCGATCGGATGCCTCGTGCGGTAAGAGATATTGCCATGAAATGTGGTAAACAAGCGGAATTGGTGATTGAGGGTCGTGAAACGCCTATTGATAAAATGCTCCTAGAGCATCTATATAATCCAATGACCCACTTGGTCAACAACGCGATTACCCACGGAATTGAGACTCCAGAAGAGCGCCGCCGTGCCGGGAAATCTGATACTGGGCGCATCACCATTCGGGCCTTCTATCAAGGGAACCAAACTGTTATTTCTGTGTCTGATGATGGCGCGGGCATTGACATCGAACGGGTTAAGGTCAAAGCTATCCAAAAAGGCTTAATTAGTGCCGCAGAATCTCAAACCATGAGTCGTTTGGATGTGTATGATTTACTCTTCCATCCCGGCTTCTCGACTCGTGACCAAGCCGATGACTTCGCGGGTCGGGGCGTAGGTATGGATGTGGTCCGCACCAGTTTGAGCGAAATTCGTGGATCTGTCACCACCGATTCCATCCTCAATCGCGGCACGACCTTCACTATTCGCCTACCCTTGACGTTGAGTATTTCCAAAGCCTTATGTTGTGTCAGCGATCGTGCCCGTATCGCCTTCCCGATGGATGGTGTGGAAGACATGCTAGACATGCCAAAAGATCGCCTATTGATTAATGCTGAAGGTCAACCTTACATTCGTTGGCGCGATTCTGAGTTGGTGCTGCGTCCACTCACCGAACTCCTCGCCCACAATCGTCACCTCGGACGAGGCAATGTCTACGGTGGCAACCAGGAAGAAGACGTGATTTCAGTCGTTGTCCTGCGGAGTGCGGGTAACTACCTGGCCTTACAAGTCGATCAGGTGATTGGTGAACAGGAAATCGTAATTAAGCAACTTGAAGGCCCAGTGCCTAAGCCTGTCGGGATTGCCGGGGCCACGGTTCTGGGGGATGGTCGAATTATGCCGATCGCCGATGTGCTTGAGCTGATTGATCTTTCCATGGGCCATATCCGACGGGATGCGGGCAGCATGTGGGACCAAAATTCGCCGCCACCTCAGGAAATACAGCTTGCCAAGACCGAACCTACGGTTCTTATTGTGGACGATTCCATTACGGTTCGCGAATTGCTATCTATGACCTTTAATAAAGTTGGCTATCGAGTTGAGCAAGCCCGCGATGGTCAGGAAGCCTGGGAAAAACTACGGGCTGGACTTCCCTGCGATATTGTCTTCTGTGACATTGAAATGCCTCGTATGGACGGCCTCGAACTGCTCTCACGGATTCAGAAAGATCCCGTGCTCAAGGCTCTCCCAATCGCAATGTTGACCTCACGCGGTGCCGATCGTCACCGTCAGATGGCTTCATCTCTTGGGGCGAGCGGGTATTTCACCAAGCCTTATCTAGAAGAAGCCTTGCTCGATGCCGCAGCTCGAATGTTGAAAGGGGAAAGGCTTTTGGCGAACGATCGATCGGAGTAGGAATCTAATTCATTAATCAATAAAACAGTAAAAAGAGACAAAACTCGGGAATGCTACGGAAAGCAGAATTTCTGACCTGTGCCTTCCCCTATGCCTATGAATAGTATTACTTTAGAAATATCCTCTTTGCGTCAGACGATCGATCGAACATTTGTGATTGCTTATCAGGAAGATACAACGCTTTTAGAATCGATATTTCATGGCGAACAACTGCCCTATGAAGTGTTACGTCAAGTTGAAGGCGAGATTCCGTCTGATTTTTCCCGTAGCTATGCTTGCTTGATGAATCACTGTAAAGCTTGGCGCAAAATTGTTGCAGCAGGAAAGGCCGCACTGATTATTGAAGCTGATTTTGTTCCCGTAAAGGGGTTCGCTAATTTGCCCATGCCCTGCGACGTGATGGACAATAGGACGGGTGTGGCATGGCTCTATACTTGCGCATCTCAGCTTTATTCGGTGACAGCGGATGGTTTTGCCGAGGGATTTTCGGTCTCAACGGTGGCTTATATAGTGACTCCGAATGGGGCAGTTGGGCTTTTAGCGTTGGCCGAAAAAATCCGGTTGAAGTATGGAGAACGTAGTTATGGTGCTTGGGATTCGGAAGTCGAAAGCTTTTTACGATCGCGTTCTTTAGTCTGCTACATTCCGTTTCGCAACTATGGTGAACATGGCGGTATTCCCAATCCGGAACATGCTAAAAATCGCGATCGTTGGAAGCACTTTAGCAGTTGTCATCGGGCCGATCGGCTCTATGGAGAGTTAGCCTTTTTACCAGCTTATGCCTTGAATCGTTGGGAATTACGACAAGTGCGTTTGTATGCGCGGATGAAGGGATTAGGGCGGTTGTTTTTGGGAAAATTTTTGCGTTGGAAAGTGATGCGGCGATCGAGTTTTCCGCTACGACTATTAGGATTTGCCGTGAGACGACAAGGACTATAGCGATTCAATTCGTATTAGCGTTTGTCCGTCTCACGAATGGCATCTTCAGTACGACCATAGGGATTAACTTTTGGTCGCCATTCGGGGAATGCCGAGACCATCATATTGTCCAGGCTAGTTCGGGCAGCGGTGCTATATTTCCCGATCGGTTTTGGCAGAACTTGATCGCCGAATGCGACAAAACAGACTGTAAATAACAAAATTAAGCCAACAGGAAATCATTTCATGGGATATGGCTCTTTTGAGGTGGATAAAGAACTCTGAAAATTATCCGAAAATTAAACGTATCCAAATTAGATAATGCGAGTGGATACCCTGAGTAATCATCTTGCCCTAATTCAACTAAAATGCCATCTAAACCTAAACCATTCAATAATCGCTCTTCGTGAGAAAAATTGTGATACAACTATTTCGCCTCAATCGCGCCCACATTATTATTTTTCCAAGAGCGACGATCGCACTGTTCGGGGCAATAGCGCTTTCCCTCACCTCAATTTCTCCTGTTTTCGCCGCACCCATCACCCTGGAACCTCCCTCGTTGAAGCAATCCCCTAAGACGAATAAGCCAAAACTTAATGTCATAAAGCCAAAACCCAAACCTCCTAAGCCAAAACCTGTGAAACCGGGTGAGTTACAGCCCTTTTTTGATTCTGTGGAGACTGGGGAATTATTATCGTTTCCTCGTGGGATTGAAGTGGACGCGATGCCTAAGCCGCCTACGGTGACAGCGTTTGATCAACAGGTGCTGAATACTTGTGGAGCATTTGGCAGTGGGGTTTCGGTGGACCAGGTGCGATCGTTGTTTGAGAAGAATCCTGACATTGTGGCCCAAATTAAAAAAGCTGTCGAAGAAAGTGTTGTTCAACCGCCTGGAGTGCCTGTTCGTCGTCAGTTGAAGGAAGTCTTTTTTGAGGATTTGGTGGCGATGTGGACGGGACAGCGGGGATTTGAACATATTTTCTGTGGGCAGGTGAGGGGCAATCAGATTAGGGGATTGCATTTTGCTGCGCGTTATTATGAGCTTCAACGAAAGGGCGTTATGGGTCGTTTACCGTTTAATCAACGGCAAGAAGAGGTGATTGCTGGATTGGTGTATACGGTGGGGATTCAGGCGAAGGTGAATGGTCGAGTATTGAACGATCGTAAGGCTGGTTATTCCTATGTGAGTTCGGCGCTGGAAATTTTGATTGATGGGACGCGGGCTTATACTCAGTTCAAAATAAATAGCGGGCAGAACAATTCGGTGTGTTTATACAATGCTGAAGACATTGAGACATTACAGAGGTTTAAGGCGGTGTTTGTGAAGAAC
>JAJAYH010000336.1 GCA_026786325.1 Alkalinema sp. CAN_BIN05
GCCTACCTCAGCACTTCCTAAAATCTGCGTTACTGTCAAAAGAACGATCGATATTACCTTCAGTTGCGATCGAGAATTCATAATCTATTTCTCCAAATGAATGTGTACTTCAAGAAGCTTGAGCAAAGAGTCGGACGCTCAAAATATTGTCAGGGCGTAATACAGCGATCGCAGAACGAGGAACTGTGACGAACTTACCGATCGAGATCTACATCGGCTATCATACAAGTCTATGATTGGTCTTAACGCATGTCCTACAGTCAGTTTGAAACCTTAGAACAGACCTTTGATGCCTTCGATATCACCTCGATCGAAGCCGTATTTTTCCCGGATTTAACCCCGATAGTTCCTTCTGATCTACTCACCCTGTTTTTAAAACGCAGTGTACCGATCGTTTCTGCTGCAAGTGAAAAGGCGAGATCAGAAGGAATTATTTATCCCATTCTTTTGGAAGTGAGAGAACTGTTACAAGAATCAATTTCACTCTTTTCAGGAAAAGATTTTTCGATCGATGCAACAGTGGGATTAAATGGAATCGTGGATTTTTTGATTTGTCGATCGCCTAGCATTTTAGTCCCGACTGCTCCTGCGATCGTGTTGTTGGAAGCGAAAAAAGGAGACATTGCGAGTGGCTACGGACAATGTGTAGCTGAAATGGTCGCTGCTGTGAGATTTAATGCCCGTAAAAATAAGGGAGAACTTCCAGTGTATGGTTCTGTGACTAATGGCTAGCTATGGCGTTTTTTGCAATTGGAAGGACAGACCGTGACTATTGATCTGACGGATTATCCATTAGCCCCAGTCGGTGAACTCTTGGCAAAATTAGTTTGGATGGTGAGGTAAATGGGGTTCAGTCGATCGCCCCACCCCGGCACTTCCCAAAATCTGCATCATCGTCAAAAGAACGATCGGGATTACCTTAAGTTGCGATCGATAATTCGTGGTCAATTTCTCCAAATGAATGTTTGCTTAAATTCATAACTCCTAACCTATTCTATTTAATTACAAGCTCAAGTATCGTCTTAGCGTAGATTGAGCTTGTATTAGTAGTTCACTTTCTATTTGTCCTAAACATTTAATAAAACGGCGCTTATCAAATGTTGCTGGGTCTATGCAAACTACGAGACTTTCAACAGATAAGCCATTCTGCTTTGAAGGGGATATTTGGACTAAAGCAGGTGTGATTTTTGTTGAGATTTTCTGGGTTAATTTTACGGATGTCAATGGAAGAACAGTGACCTTCGATCGCCCAGCATTGAACATATCTCCAGAAATAACCATTCCAGGCCGTGTCTTACAAATCTCTGTTCCAACGCTTGGATCAAACTGGATCAACCAGATACTTCCCAATCGGTAATCATTGCGTTCTGACATGATTCATCCCAACCCAAATCTAGTTGATCGACTAATGTACAAGCCTCAGCCAATGCTTGATCTTCCTGCTGCATCTTCCATCGTCTTGCCAATGTTTCAATCAAGGCGCTGCGATTATCGACCTTTTGGTCAATATATATCAAAAGGTCGTCCGGGATAGAAATGGAAACTTTCGCCATATCGGTAGCACCTCAAGTATTACTCAAGTTCATACTAATGGTAGCACAAGAATAATAAATAGCAGCCGATCGCCCCACCCCAGTACTGCCCAAAATCTACGTCATGGTCAAGAGAACGATCGGTATTACCTTAAGTTACGATCGATAATTCATAATCTATTTCTCTAAATATCTTCAATATGCTTGAAAAGAACTATTGATCGGATGAAAAAATGCTGACTAGATCCCGTCGTCCACTCAAGACTCTCATGATCTCAATTCCATCATCCATCAGTCGGTAAAAAATCACATATCCAGACCAAGAAATCCCCCGTAATCCTGGTTTCAGTTGCGAATAAGCCTTGCCACTCATCGGGAAAACCGCAATTTGTCCACACTTACGATCGAAGTCTTGCAAAAAATGGCCCGCTAAATCCAAAGATTACCCCTATATTCCGCAATCTCATCCAAATCTCGCATGGCTTGGGCATTGATTAGGTAAAGACGCATTCTCTATCTCGATGCTTGTAAACGCTGACGGAGTTGATTGATAAAAGTTGAGCCATCGATCGGGGATTCGGTCGTTTCATAAGCTTCATCGATCGCCGGACGAATTTGTTCGATCCATTCAGCTTCGCCATCGTCATGACAATCTCTGAGCAATTGAAATGCTTCAGCTAAGACATCTTCAATGCTTTGATACTCTCCTGTTTTCATTCGGAGCGTAATCAGTTCTTCTTGTTCTGGCGTGAGTTGAATTGTCATAATGATGGTCCTCGATCGGATTCTCTAGCATTTAGGATAACATTTTTATGATTACGATCGGTATTACCTTAAGTTTCGATCGAGAATTCATAATCTATTTCTCCAAATGAATGTGTACTTCAAGAAGCTTGAGCAAAGAGTCGGACGCTCAAAATATTGTCAGGGCGTAATACAGCGATCGCAGAACGAGGAACCGTGACGACTGTGACAAATTCACCGATCGCATTCGAGACTTCTAAAATACAACCTTCTTCACCACCTTGAGGATGGGGCACAAAATCAATCAATGTTGCAATGTCACCCGATCGCAGTCCATAGTCCGGGAGATCACAAGTAAGTGAAACATCTTGGTAAAGTTCGATCGGCATGTTTAAGACTCCTTGTAAGGTACGAGTGTCACAAACTGAAATTTCCTATCAATGCGTCGATGTAACCAAATGCTAATGATGGAAAGCCAGACTCCATTAACTCCGACTAATTCTCCTTGAACCTGATAAAAGGTTCCATATTGGTCACTTCGTTCTTCGATCGCATCATTAGAAATTGCTTGTTTTTGAAGTGCAAGCTTTAACTCATCGGGATTGTTCAAAGTAAATCCTGCTTTCGCTAAGAATTTTGACTTGTCACTCCGAGGTTTAGGCAATAGAAGGTAGCGAGTGATCTTTCCGTCTGGAATGACGACATCATCAGGAAGCCGCACGATTTAACCTCCAATAGCTACATCTATAATTTTACGATATTTACAACCGATCGCCCCACTCCAGCACTGCCCAAAACCTGCATTATCGTCAAAAGAACGATCGGTATTACTTTAAGTTACGATCGATAATTCATAATCTATTTCTCCAAATGAATGTGTACTTCAAGAAGCTTGAGCAAAGAGTCGGACGCTCAAAATATTGTCAGGGCGTAATACAGCGATCGCAGAACGAGGAAC
>JAJAYH010000337.1 GCA_026786325.1 Alkalinema sp. CAN_BIN05
CCCCAATATTCTGTACGATCGAAATGGTAAATCTTGGATGGCAGTGAATATAAAAAAATCGAGGTCTTCATCTCTGATGTGTTTTGTTCGCGCAAACTCCGAATACATCTTGCCTGTTTCTAAAGATTAGTTGAAAAGTACCGATCGCCCTTCTATCACATCAATGCCAGACTGAAGAGAATTGATTGCACGACGGGGAAGGACGATCGATCGCGGCTGATACATCGATCGTGTGACATTCACCACGACTAAGTCCGCCGCGTGGATGAAGTCGTAACAGCGATCGCTTTTGCTCTAAGGTGATTTTTATAATTTACTAATTCATAAAGATCATTCAATATCTTACTCAAGTCGTTTGCGCAACGATCGGAGTCAATCTTGAAAAATTCTCCATTATCAAAATCGAGAAGTGGAGAAGTGATATTTCGATCGGTCAACTACGGAAAGCCCAAAGGGTTTGGCATTAGATAAACAGACTGGGAGACACTTTAAAGCGATCGGCTAAAGCTTTTGCTTGCGATTTGCTAATGGCTCGTTTCCCATTAACAATTTCCGACACCACACCGCTCGAACCAATCACACCCACAAGATCTGCTTGTCGAGTGCAACTAGCTTCCATAATATATTGCAATATTTCATGAGGCGGAGATTCGGAAAACGGAAAGTGTCTTTCTTCATAGGTTTCAATCAAAAAGACTAAAAGCTTATAGAGTGCTTTTTCTTCAGGACTGAGCGATTTATTGAAGTGCAATTTCTCGGCTTGCTGAAGGGCGCGATCGTACTCTGCCTCAGTTTCAATAACTTTAGGCACTGCTTCAGCAAGCAAACTTCCATAGGTCGTAGGATTAATAGTAAGGGTCATTTTTCCATTTATCTTTATTGTATTCAGCGTGAGTGAGAAAGTATTTGTAGTAAATCACACCTTCCTCATAGTCTATTCCAACAATCAGACGATAAGCATTTCCCTTGATATTGAAAACTGTAAAATTCCCCACAGCTTCAGCATCTCGGAAAATCTGACGAACATCCTCTAAACTCTGCCATTCCGCATTCTTGATGACACCATGCCATTCTTGGATTTGACGACTAACATCCGGATATTGGGCAGCCTCAGCGCGGAGTTTGCCGATCGAAATCAAATGCATAACTACATTTCCTAGTATTTTTATTTTTCAACATTTTTATTAATTCCTATAGCTTGATTTTGGTTGATCATATTATACTCTCGTTTTGAGAGGCATGACAATTTTTTCTAAGTTTTTAACAACTCCACGTCAATCAATGAATACCTCTGCATTAGACTGTGATCTAAAAATCACCTTTCTTATAAGCCTCAATCCGATCGAGCGGACCTATATTGATTGGATACAAAAGGATCTGCGATCGTCCTTGCTTGAAAGTGATTTTTAGAACTTATGGGGAGCATTTGATGTCTTACTCAAGTCGTTTGCGCAACGATCGGAGCCAATCTTGAGCTTGATCGTAAGCGGTTGTACCGATCGGGATTTTCTTGAGGCGGGCTTCGATCTCCATCAGTTCTGCTTTGGCTTGATCTCGATTCAGCGACGTATGATTGCGCACAAGGGTATTGATTTGGGATTCGGTTGTTTGAAGTAAAGTGGCCGCATTAGCTTCTTGATTCAAACGAATTTTGGCGCGTTCGGCTTGTTGTTGATAATCAGCAAGTACTTTGCGAGATTTCACATAGTCCGGGTTCTCAACTGGAATAGATTGTAATTGCCCGATCGCTGACCCCCATTGTCGGATGATCGCTTGCCATTCAGCAACGTCGTGGCTTTTGCCCTCGGTTAGTTTCTGTGCAGCTAGGGCAAAGGGAACAGCTCCTTCCATAAGTCTGCCAGATTGATTTGTAGCTTGATTTAATCCAGTGATTTTTTGAAAGTCTATTCTGATTCGATCGTGTTCAGTATTTGCGATCCGTCCCATTAGGCTATTGGAATTCAACAAATTAATCTGGCTAATCTCTCGCTCCCACTGGGTTAGAATCGTTTGTTTTTCGGTTTCGTTGGTTGCCTTTGGGTAGTTCTTTTGATGATCACCTATTTTATCTGTGCTTTCTCTAAGTTGAGATTGTAGATTACGCTCTTGATACAGGATAGCTTCAGTACGGCCTGCGGATTCTCGACGCTGTTGAATTTCCCAACTACTGAATTGCCATCTACAATTACGAAAATAACAGTAATAGCTATCATTGTAATTCTCAAATCCTTGCAAAGGAAGGGCGCTTAAATGAGATTGTGCAGATTTGAGTTCTCGATCGCCCAGATCTAAATCATTAGGATGTTTTGCATTTTGAATCAATTGTTCGGCTTTCTCTAGATCCACCATACCTTCTTGGTAGTGATAATCCCAACTAGCAATACTGGGCAGCAGTAGTATGGGAGCTTTTTGACCGATCGCCTCTCGAATACCAGGAATGGGGAGATTTACAATGGCGACTCCTGCCCCCAAAGCCCCGATCGTAATCGCGATAAGTTTGATCCGTTGCCATGCAGTTTTGAAAACGTTGGGTTTTGTAGGATTAGACATAGCAAGAAGTGTATAGCGATTATTATCACTTTAAAGGATTGTGCGGGGAGGATCATCACTTAGTCATAACTTCATCAAATCCTTCCCCCTAGTTCTAATCAACTTTCACTATTCCATAAATTCCCCAAATCGCCATCGCCCGCAAATAGTGACAAGCTCGAAATGTCGAATTCGCCGTGATTGCCTCCGGAGTCCGAAACTGTAAACCATTCTCATAGATTTGGTTCACAACAGCTTCCGCGATCGCCATTCCTTCCGCCTTCATTCCCGACTGCACTAAAAATGCCGCAAGCCCAAAATTAATTCCCGTCCAAACTTCCAAGGGATGAGTTGAATTTGCATTCTCCGGTTCACCTGTTGGCCGCACACCATTGGCTGCACCGATCGGTAACTTAGATTTACCCAAGACCCGATCGCCCTCGGAAATCCGCCCATCATTTCCACTCGCTCCCCCCGATGCTAAATACTCATTGAATTTCACAAAGCACGAATCATAAACAGTCTTCAATGCAATATTTGCACAATCAATAGACACCACATCCGGCAAATTCAAAAGCCGCGCATAGAACTGTCCACAAAGTTGATCCGCCATCACCACATCAGAACCCGATTCACTATCAATCCGATAATACGATCCATTCCAC
>JAJAYH010000338.1 GCA_026786325.1 Alkalinema sp. CAN_BIN05
ACTTTAACTCCGTCAACCCATTACGAATCGAACTGAATACACCCCACGGTAAAATTGTCGCTCATAGCATTGTGCATAGTATGGGTGCCATAGCGATCCTAGAAATCGAGTTTGGACAACGCACACCCGGTCAAGCCAATCTATCCGAACGAGACGATCTGACCTATTTCGATTTTTACCGACAGGTCAAAGCGCCCATTGAAGCCTTGCAAAAAGTGGCAAACTTTGATGAACTATGCACCCAATTAGTCACCAACGTCCGCCACATTACTGGATTCGATCGGGTCATGATCTACCGCTTTGCTCCGTCTGGATCTGGAGAAGTAATTGCCGAAGCCCTGCGTCCCGACATGGTGCCTTATTTGGGATTGCACTATCCCTCGTCTGATATCCCCAGGCAAGCGCGACACCTTTATACCCTAAATCACCTGCGTCTCGTTCCAGATGCTATCTACACCCCTGTTGCTCTTGTTCCTACAATCAATCCCATCACACAGGCTCCCCTAGATTTGAGCTGGTCTGTGTTGCGGAGCGTTTCCCCCCTTCATATTGAGTATATGCAAAATATGGGAGTGCGAGCGTCGATGTCGATTTCGTTAATGCGCGACCGCCAACTGTGGGGACTGATTGCCTGTCATCACAGCGAACCAAAACTGATCCCCTACTTTCTGCGCACCGTATGCGAATTTATCGGTCAGATGGGCGCATTTGAAATAAAGGCCAAAGAAGACCTTAAAGATCGAGACTATCAGATCGAACTCAATGCCCTCAAAACATCCTTTTTTAAGTCTATTTCCCAACAATCGGATGTTTTAGCTGCCTTAACTCAAACTCCTACGGATTTATTGAATTTAGTCGGAGCAACTGGCGCGGTCATCTGTTTCCAAGATGAATTAGTGGTTTTAGGTAAGACCCCCAGTCAAGATGTTCTCAAGCCCCTAATTGCCAGTTTAATTTCCCGTTTGCAAACTGATGATATTGTGCAGAGCGTTTGTTTAGCCAAAGATTACCCAGATGCGAAATCTTACTGCAAAGTTGCTAGTGGTCTCCTCGCAATGGCAATCGCCAGCACTCAAAATTTTTATATCCTGTGGTTCCGTCCAGAAGTGAGTCAGACCGTAACTTGGGGCGGTAATCCTAATAAGCCAGAAATAGTTGATGATAAAGGCGAAGTGCAACTTTTTCCCCGGAAATCTTTTGCCGCGTGGCAGGAAAATGTGCGACATACCTCCTTACCGTGGAAACTTTGCGAATACGAAGCCGCTCTAGAACTTCGCAATGCGATTATTCACGTGACTTTACGTCATGCCGCCGAACTTTCCAAACTAAATATTGAGTTAGAACGCAGCAATATCGATCTGGACTCCTTTGCCTATGTCGCTTCCCACGATCTCAAGGAACCACTACGCGGAATTCATAACTACTCCAGTTTCTTAATGGAAGACTATGGCGAAATTCTGGATGCCGAGGGCGTATCCAAACTCCAAACGCTTACTCGCCTCACCCGCCGCATGGAACTTTTAATAGACTCCTTGCTGCATTATTCGCGGTTGGGACGTTCTGAACTTGCTAATATTCCGATCGATCTAAATGTCTTAGCCCAGGAAGTTCGAGATCTATTCAAAATCACTAGCGCTGATGGTTTGGATATCACCATAAATCTCCTACCGACCATTGTTGGCGATCGTTCTCAAATCAGTGAACTACTCACAAATTTAGTCAGTAATGCCATCAAATACAACGACAACCCGCTCAAAAAAATCGAAATTGGCTGTCTGGACTCGGAGGCCATTCAGTGTCTGCAACGAGAACGTCCCCAACTTGATATTCGATCGGGTTCCCAGATTATTTATGTCCGAGACAATGGGATCGGCATCGATCGATCGCATTTTGATGACGTGTTTCAGATTTTTAAGCGGCTGCATACCCGTGACGAGTATGGCGGAGGGACTGGGGCAGGTCTGATGATCGTTAAGAAAATCGTCGATCGACATGGCGGGAAGATATGGATCGAATCAACATTAGGACATGGCACTACATTCTACGTTTCGGTTCCAGCATTAGAAAATAATTAAATTAAGATTAGAGTCTGCTAGTATCCCCTACGTATAAACGTAGTATTTCCTAAGAGGGTATTTGAAAAGGTTTTCCGTTGGTATCAAAAGACCCGATCCCCCTAAATCCCCCTTAGTAAGGGGGACTAAGAGTTGAATTCTAGTTCCCCTTAATAATGGGGACTAAGAGTTGAATTCTAGTTCCGGTTACCCCTTATTAAGGGGGCTAGGGGGATCGGGTCTCAAGTGTCACAACCTTTGACTTTTCAAACGCCCTCTAACCCAAATTTACCATTGAGATCAGGCTATGTATGAATTCTTCTGACCCCCATAACCCATCCTATCTCCAACCACCGCTGATACTAGTCATAGAGGATAGCAGCGAAGATTTCGAGGCTCTCGATCGCTCCTTTCGGCAGTCCTCTGTTAAGATTCGATTGCATCGATCTCAAACTGGTAAACAAGCCCTAGAATATCTAGAGAAATGCCTCATCGAAAAGCAAGTTTACCCAGAAAACGTTCCTGCTTTGATCTTGCTAGACTTAAATCTACCCGGCATGAAGGGGCAAGATGTGTTGCAGTCCATTAAACAAAATCCACTCCTGTACTACATTCCCACGGTAATCTTGACGACATCTCTCAATCTCAAGGATATCCATGAATGCTATCGCTTGGGAGCAAATAGTTATTTAGTCAAAAAGATGGAATGGAAAAGCTTTAAGCAGTCTATGCACATCATGGTTGAGTATTGGTTGAATACCGTCACATTACCTTAACTTTTTTAGAGCCGATCGTCTCAATCTAAAAGATCTGAACGTTGGGGATGTGCAATTTAATAAGGTACCAATAAAATACGGTTGAAGTCCTGTCCTTCAGTTGTTTAACTGGTACTTTATTTTCATTCTCGCCCTTTATACAATTAGGATGTCGTTTTTGAATATGAATATTTGTTGGTTGTAAAACTTTGAGTTTTTATTATGATGTTAAAGAAAAAATTTGTAATTTTAGTCCTTGATGATTGTCATGAAGATTCACAAACTTATCAGCGCTTTCTGGAGCGCGATCGTATAAACTCCTACGAAATGCATCCAGCTTATTATGCTGGAGAAGCGCTACAGTTTTGTGAGACCCAATGGCCGGATTTAATAGTATTAGATTTCCTATTACCCGACCTCAATGGTATTCAATTTATTGATGCACTTGAGGCGATCGCAAATGGCTAACCCCTTCCAGCTATTTTAGTGATGACGGGTCAAGGAGACGAAGAAGTTGCTGTGAACTTCATGAAAAAAGGCGTGCAAGATTATCTAATCAAAAATAAAGTCACCGAGACCGATTTTCAACAAACTATTCAACGTATCTTAGATCAAGTCCAATTACGCCGATCGCTTGAACTCCAGCAAAAGTGGCAACTTGCAATCTCGAAAGTATCTCTACTCATTCGCCAATCGCTCGACATAGACGAAATTCTCAACACAGCCGTTTCAGAAGTTAGAGATTTCTTATCTTGCGATCGGTCAGTTGTATATCAATTTGAACCCAACTGGGCGGGAAATATCGTGGCGGAAGCGGTTTCTTCTCCCTGGCGCGCCTCTTTAGGAGATAAAATCATTGATACCTGCTTTGAAGAGACTAAGGCACTAATGTATGCGCAGGGCCGTAAAAAAGCGATTGACGATATTTACAAAGCAGATTTGTCGGAATGTCATATCGGTTTATTAGAGGCGTTTCAAGTGCGGGCAGTTCTAATCGTCCCGATCTTACTGACTCTCGACCGCTCTGTCAGTCTGCCCAAACTTTGGGGACTCCTAATTGTCCACCAATGTCAGAACCCACGTCAATGGACAGACGGAGAGGGTTTGTTTTTAGAGCAGATCGCAGTTCAACTGGCAATTGCCATTCACCAGTCAGAACTTTTGCAACAGCTAAATCAGGAATTAGCCCAGCGATCGCGAGCAGAACAAAATTTACGTAACCAGACTCATATCCAAGGAAAGTTAATTCAAGATTTAGCAAAATCCACAACGCTTTTAGAAATACGAAACCGAGATCTCGATACGTTTGTGGCGTTTGCCTCCCACGATCTGCGGGCACCCCTAAGGGGAATCAAGAACTTAGTAATTTGGTTATTGGAAGATCTAGCTGATGTCATCAATCCAGACTCGCAAAAGAAATTCGATCTGATGACATCGAGAGTTCATGGTATGGAAGTCCTACTGAACGATTTATTGCAGTATGCCCAAATAGGGCGTATAGAATTTAATCCGACAAATGTTGGCATTGAAGAACTTTTACGCGACATCATCAATGAATTAGACATACCGATCGATTTTACAATTCATATCGCCCCAGAAATGCCAAATCTGGTCGCAGACTACAGGGCTTTGTATCAGGTTTTTGTTAACTTAATACAAAATGCAGTTAAGCATCATACTCGCAACGATGGAAGAGTTGAGATTGTCGCCACACGTCAAGGGGATTTCTATAGATTTGATGTAATAGACGATGGCCCAGGAATTCTGCTAGAGCATCAACAAAATATTTTTCAAATTTTTAGAACCTTTGGTAACCCCGATAACCGCAATAACACCGGAGTTGGATTAGCGATCGTTAAAAAGATTGTTGAACTTCAAGGTGGAACAATTACCATTGAGTCGAATGGATATAGTGGGACAATTTTTCGGTTTACTGTGCCTCTAGTTTACTTGAACTCATTGAATTGAATCGTTTGGCTTAAACAAATCCTCAAAATCAGCTTGAAAAACCGTCAGTAAATTTAGTAAATCTACCGACAATACAAGTAGATGTACTTGCAGAAAATACTTAGCGCATATAGCCACGCTGCACAATCTCCCTATTCACCTACTCCAAATCAAATTCCTGATCTAGAGTTCCAATCGTTATCCACTCATCTTCACCAATCGGCATAGCAATTCGATCGATCGCCTTAGACTCAGCAGAACTTGAAACAAATTGATTTTCCCGTCGCAATTTCTCAGCGATCGCCTCACGCAGCCAACCCATCCGCCCACACAAGGGGAAGGGACGGAAGATACTCAAAGACCAGCTATAGGCCATCGAAACCATTCTAATTAAACTGAATGTAAATTCAACAATTTCTTAAGTTGAACCGCGATCGCACTCTTATCAAAAATGGTCAAACATTCCGATCGCAAATACTCACCATCCGATCGTCGATCGTCGCCCTTGAGCATTTCTATTGTTGCGGTTGCCACTGCATCCGGATCTCGGTGTGGGACTTGCCAGCCAAGTCGTCCATCTTGCAGCGGATCTGCCGCCCCATCAGCATCACCTGACAACACCGGAACCCCGCAGGCCATCGCTTCCAGATATACAATTCCAAATCCTTCCTGGGAAGGCATGATATAGGCATCGGCGAGATTATAATGTTTGACTAAATCGACATCTGCAACAAATCCGGCAAAAACAACCCGGTTCTCCATACCTAAGTCTTCCGCAAGCTTTGCCAAACGTGGCTGATCGTCGCCCCGCCCAACAACCAGATATTTTACGTTAGGAAACTGTGTCGCGATCGTCGGTAACGCCCGAATGGTCACATCCACGCCCTTGTAGGGATCCCCCGACCACAACCGCGCAACCGTCATTAATACTTTATTATTTTCAAACCCATAATGATGGATCAAAAGCGCATCCTTCGCTTGAGGCTGAAATACTCGACCATCTACCGCACAATAAAGGAATTCCACCTTATTCGATTCAATTTGATTTGATGCACAAAGCCGATCGCGGGAATAACGGCTAATGGTCCAAATTTTGTGACTCGCTTGTAATGCTTTTTGTTGGGATGGGCTGAGCGGTTCCCAGACTTCTTTTCCGTAGGTCAACAGAGTAAACGGAATCCCCAATGGTTTACAAATGGCATGGATGATTGGAGCCAGATTGATGTGACCGCAGTAGATGTGAGTGGGGCGCGATCGAATCATGTAGGCCAGTAGAGCCGCAATGAGTTTAAGACGAGAAAGGTTTGGGGAAGTGGTTTTGAAATAATGAAACTTGAGCCGTTCTGACTCGTAGCGATTCTCCATAGTGTGACTATCACGTAATAAAAATACGTCTGCCTTCGTCTCGTCTAGTGCCGAAGGTAATGCGTCTAAAATATCGCGAACGTAAGATTGAATACCCCCTTCACAGGACAAAATCTCTAGGAAAATAAAGGCAATGCGGGACATGGCAAGGTTTAGACACAAGAGTAGTGGGGAGTTTGGGAAATTATCGAGTCCGATCGTTCCTCAACTCCACCGTAGCCATCATGCCCACAATCAAGCCGCTACTATCGCAATAAGCTCCGACTAGGAAGGCTTCCGGGCCGACTTAATCATGCGAACCAGCGTCGTGTGGGCATCTTCAGAATGCTCTAAGGTATGGTCAAATAAAACCCGCAACGGCGTAGGTGTGCCATTTACCTCAGCCGTTAGGTCCATGCCAATAGGATCGATCGCAACCATGGTCGCAGAAGTAGCATCGGCGGACTTTCCATAAACTTTGGCATAAAGCAGGACGGCTTCTTCGTGGTCATCATTCATATGGGCGCAAATTCGATTGCTGATAGCAGGGGTAATTGGGTCGGCAGCCATTATTAAAGTCCTAGGTTTGATTTCATCTGTCCCCAGTTTACCAAAATTTGACTTAAGCAAAATCTGACTTAACAATCTCGCGATCGTCGCAAGTTTGACGCTATTGTCTGAAGGTATTGTCCAATCATCTAATTTTATCATGGCCCAAACCTACAAGCTCCATCCAGATACCCCGCAACAACGAACGATCGACACTATTGTGAATGCATTACGATCGGGGTCTGTAATGTTGTACCCGACTGATACGGTATATGCGATCGGCTGCGACCTCAATTCAAAAACCGCTGTCGATCGCGTCCGTCAAATCAAAAAAATGTCGAATGACAAACCACTCACTTTTCTGTGTCACTCATTGTCTGATATTGCCCAATACGCCGACGTGAGCGACAGTGCCTATCGGTTGATGCGAAAATTAGTACCGGGTCCATATACATTTGTCATGCCTGCAACAAAATTAGTCCCAAAACTTGTGCAGCATCCTAAACGCAAAACCACCGGCATTCGTGTTCCCAATCATGGCATTTGTCTAGCGATTATGACCGCCTTGGGAAATCCAATTATTTCCACAAGTGCGTATGCACTGGCCCTTGAAGAAGAATTTGAATCGCCTCATTTTGCGGATTCACGCTTTGAATTGTTTGATTGTTATGAAAAAATGGTGGATATAATTATTGATAGCGACACTGAACCATCAGGTCATCTGTCTACTATGATCGATTTAACTGGGAATAGCCCCGAAATCATTCGTCAAGGGAGTGACTGGGAGGCCGTAGAACGTTTGATTTAAAGTCCAGCAAACCATTCATAGCCTCTATCTTCCCAATATCCTTGCTCTGTCATCAATTGTTTGGTCAATATTACTTCCGTCACCCATTTACTTTGTTTATAGCCGAGTTTAATGGGCGAAGCGAGGCGGATTGGGGCACCATTATCTTGGGGAAGTGGTTCACCATTTTTTTGATAGGCTAGTAATGTTTGCGGATGCAGTGAGGCCGCAAGATCCCAGCTTTCATAATAGCCGTCTGCTGATTTGAAATAAACATACCGGACATCATCCTTGGGTTGGGCTAGTTTAATTAAATCGGTTAATCGAATACCGCCCCATTGTACGATCGCCGCCCACCCTTCTACACAAACATGCCGAATGATCATAGAGGTCATCGGTAGGGCTTGAATTTCGCCCAAGCTAAGCTGAATCGGATTATTGACTTCGCCTGAAATGGTAAGTCGATATGTTTTAAGATCAATATCTGGTGCACCATTAAAGCTGTTAATCAATAGTGAATTCGGTTCAATTTGGTTTGCTGCAAATTCAGGAACGGAGCGCTGTGAAACTATTAGTTGCTGAATGCTTTGGTTTAACGGCTCAGTCCATTGATTGATTTGAGAAACGCCCCAAGATGAGCTACAGCCATTCAGTAAGAAGCTTCCGCCTACCAAGCTTGACCACTGTAATAATTTACGCCGAGATAGCGTTTGTTTTGGTAATATCAGACCCATAATTCTAATTCTCCAAACTTATGCAAACAGAATTCATACAAACATTGATTTAACCAATCGTATTCCACCAAATTTTAAAGCTAAAAATGAATGGACAAATGTAAATCCTAATACGATCGGAATCGTCAAAAAATGCACCGTTCGTAGTACCTGCCAACTGCCAAAAAGACTTGCTATCCAATGCAATTGGGCTGGTTTATACATGACGACACCAGAGACGATCGCAAGTAGCAGGATTGGAATGATCACGGTATAAACGATCTTATGTCCTGCGAAAATCTTGCGTTTGGCATTGGCACTGGCTTGGAGTGCTTTGAGATCATTGGATGCTGCAAAGCGATTTTTCCAGCGTTTTGTTATAAAAATATAGAGTCCATAGATTAACAAATTAATGGCATAAATCCACATCGCTGCAAAATGCCAAACTCGTCCATCGGCCAGACCCTCCCCCAACAATAAAAAGTCTGGAAAATCTTGTCCTGCTCTACCACCAAAAACAGGATTTGCATTGTAGATTCGTAATCCACTGCTGGCCATAATCAATAGACTAATGATATTAATCCAATGAAATACTTTAGCAAGCAAATCCTGTTTAGGGGCTTTAGGTTTTTTAGTTGACTTCTTGGCTTCTTCCATGGGCGATCGTCCTCTCATTTAAAACTAAAGGTGAAACTAAAGTGTGTGCTGTGGGAACAAGGGCGCAAGTAACAATTAAATTTCCACGTCCCAGCCCAAAAAAATCGCGATCGCAGTCAACATAATTAAACCACCGCCACCGCCGTCACCGCAAAGCAAACCTAGAACTCAAACGTCATACGTAACGCCCATTGCCACACAGACGCAGCCACTTGGTTGTCGGGATTGATCACATATAAAATCGACGGACTAAAATTCATCTGATCGTTCAATAACAAGCCAAAATATGCCTCGATATTCGTCTGGGTTGCATTGCCCAGCGAACCCGTAATAAAAGGCTGACCGATCGCCAGTCCCGCCTTAGAACCCGGAATTACAAAATTCCGCATAATCCCACCGATCGCCCAAGTCATGGGTGTCGCATCAAACTTGCCTCCCAAGACTGAATTTGAACCCGAATACTGGGCAATCCCAAACCTTGCAAATGCACCCACTTGACGGCTAGAGGCCCATTCCCCACTTAAGCCCAACGCATTCACTTGACTCCCATTCACCGTGGCATTAGTAAACTGCGCCCGCACCGTTATGGGCCGTGTTGGTGATCGATATTCGCCTTCGATCGTCGCTTGATACTGATCCCGAAATAGCCCAATTTGTGGATCACTAGCTCCAGCCCCCACAAACAATCCACGCAAACTTAAATCCTTACGCATGGCCCATTCCGCCACCACACCTGCACCGCCAACGCGATCGATCGTATTCTGCACCACTAAGGGATTGTTTGTGAAAAAACTAGACGAAAAGTTACGGCCAGAATTGTTCGCGTAGGTATTGCGATCGATGAAGTCGCTCGGCGGAATCACGCTGCCCACCGTCAACTGCACCGTCTTAGACAATGGAAAACTGTAGTAGAGCTTGCGTATCCGGACATTTGATGAAACACCCACAGCATCAAGACCGCCGCCATCCGCAAGAGAGCCAAGAGTAGACAACCTGTTGCCCTGACGCTGCTGATTTAGGCCCACCGCATCCAATCCGCCATTTCCCGCTTCAAGCTGCGTTACCAGAAGATCTCTTCCACTAAAACTCGTATCAAAGTTCAATCGAACTCTAGCGACAATGCTGCTCTTGGAATTACTGCTGCCGCTGGTCAGAATTTGGTCGGTGGTGCCGCTAAATTTCGTGGTGGTGGAGAACTGCTGATTGGTCAGACGGGATTCCGAGTTCTCGAACGTGGTCATTCGCGATCGCAGATCAGATAATGCCTCTTCGTAAAGACCTTGCAATTTACGGATGATCTTAATATCGTCTTCCGTCGCGACTGGACCAGCCTGCTCCATCACCAGACTAATCACCCGCGCAAATTCAAACCGAGTCAATGGCTGATTTCCCCGAAAGGTCTTACTGCCATTCATCAAGCCATAGCGCTCAATCAATGTCTTGACTGCCTGATAGGCCCAATCGGTCGGCTGCACATCCGTCAATTCCGAGACGCTAGTGACGGTTTCAGTAAATTCTGGGTTAAGTTCTGCCGCTGTTGCCGCTGGTCCCAACGCGCATCCCAATAACAATATCCCGATCGTCAATCCTCCGATCGTCCGCCCCACTGATTTCACCATAACTCCCCCACCAACCCGACAAACTCTCTCCAAATTACCCCAATTCTTCCTAACTAAAAAGATGAATTAGGATAACTTTGTCTTTACTTGGGCTTTAGTCGCAGCGCCATCACCAATGCAGGTGTCCCCAACAGAATCCCCATAGGCAACCAACGACTCCAAGATTCCCCCTTCTGTACGGCCACGATCGCGGCTAAAACTCCAGCAGAGGCATGGATAAATCCAAGAATCGTGACCACTTGAACGATCGATAAAAAGGGGAAATCATGAATCATAGAATCCATAAAAATTAAACCGAACGAGTTGGGCTAAAATTACTGCACCTCTAGTTTGTAAGCGAAAATCGCATCTCCCACAATCCCCAAATCCGCACCCCAAAATTAGTCCTGTGACCTACCCATTATTCGACAGCGCCGCCGACACTAATATTGAACAGGGAAAATTATTCAGTGCAAAAGACCTAGCCGGAACCTATCACGTCCATCAATCTCAACACCACACCACTATTGACCAAGATGCGATCGCCCTAAACCAATGGAAACAGCGCGTCCTAGCCTATCAACAAGTGCATCATCAGCAAGCCACGCCCAGTACTCAAGGCTCGCTATTTGATTTACCTGATCTATCGCCGTCTGAGGTATTCCAAAAACAAGTTGTGGATCCATTTCAACTGCCTCGACAAAACACTCAGTTCTGGCGCTGGAATGCCCAGGATGCGGGAGTCTCAGCCTTATATTTTGTAATTGACTACGATTGTTCGTTGGTACTGTATGTCGGCGAAACTATCAAATCTGAATCCCGCTGGAAAGGTGTTCATGATTGCAAGCGCTATCTTTTACATTATCAACAGGCTCACTACAATCTGGATCTCACAACCCAACTGGGCATAGCGTTCTGGAAAGATGCTCCGACCAATACAAGATCCCGACAACGGCTGGAATCTGAGCTGATCTACCAGTGGCGATCGCCCTTCAACAAAGAAAACTGGACCTTCTGGGGAACACCATTTGTTCAGGCAGGATAACGGCTAAGTTGAGCGACAGGCGATCGCCTCTCCCAAAAGTCAAAAAATCATCCCAATGCACTATTTTAGATTTTGGAAGGGCGATCGTAATCAAAAGGGTGGATTATTCGATCGGTTGAAGCGATTGTAATAGGGCAAAGGTAACTCCTCTAGTATTCGATCCGTCGCAGATCTCACTAATATTTGTCGCACCAAATAACTCAATATATTTAAAAATACCTGGGTCACTTGCCCAATAAAATATGGCACCATAGGATTTATTATTCATGTATTTCCGCTGCTTTTGGATATACTTCATAAATATGACAAAGATTCTGAAGACTAGTTGCAAGTGTAGTTAACCGATCGGCCCCGGTTTTGATACTTTGTAATGTTTTGGGAATATCTTCACGCAAATAATCAATTCCCAAATCCGATCGGAGTTCTAGCATCTCTAGACGGAATGGGTAGCTCTAATTCATACCGATCGACAACCCGCATCACATCTTTTATATATCTCGATAAATGGCTCAGATTTCCCCAAATAAATGTAATGTGTTCAAGATGCCCCAAAACCGGGCATTACAAACCCACCCAATCCGCACGCGTGACCGATCGATATGCTGAGTTATCTGAAAGGCAGTCTCATCTATAGCCAAAAGTCGCCCAACAATCGGGTCGTAATCACGGTTGAGGTGAATGGCATGGGCTACGATGTCCAAATCACAAGCCGTCACTGGCAGCAGCTTCCGCCCTTTGGTGACATCACTCAAGTCTTTACCCATCTTAATGCTCGCGAAGATCAAATTACGCTATTTGGCTTTGCGGCTTCGGCTGAACGAGATCTATTTCGTCAGTTGGTCAGCGTCAGTGGAATTGGGCCGCAGTTGGCGATGGCGTTGCTAGATACCTTGAGTTTGCAAGAACTGGTCAGTGCTATTGTTTCTGGCAATACGCGGCTGTTGTCCCGAACGCCCGGTGTGGGGGGCAAAACGGCAGAACGCATTGCCCTAGAAC
>JAJAYH010000339.1 GCA_026786325.1 Alkalinema sp. CAN_BIN05
AAACCAGCTTGCAGGAAAATCCGTCGCCAGATTGCGATCGGAATGACAACAGCTTTGGTCTGTCCAGTGGGATCAGTGAGCTATTCTAAATTGAGCATCAAATGTTCCTACGACATAATTCTCTGCTCAATTATAATGACTATTGAACTGAGTCTTGAAATTGCTCCGATCGCTCTTCCCCATACAGAGACTTTGCTCAAGTTCGTAGCAGAGTATGGACAGTACATCACGTAGAAATTGAGATCGATCGCTTCTCATCGATTTGAGCCTCTCGCGGGATCGATCGGTAGATGGTGGATTCTTGTAGGAGATCCCTCTATACCAAGCGGTAAATTACATCGTTCTGTAACCCAGCCAGAATCGCTGAGGCGGCCATTAGGTTTGACTCCTTTGTATTTATGGCAGGAGCGATCGCGCTAGCATTATGTCCACTCATCATCATCCCAAGGATCACTCTTTCTAAGATCCGGAGTCTGTGGCCTTGGCTTTGCAGTGAATGATCGGGGTGTATCGTCTGGTCTAGGCTCGTCTGGCGTAGACGGTTGCGGGATGGGTAGATTGAGCAGAGGGCGATCGGTTTGCGGTTCATTCTGATTTGATCCGGCATCTGAAGAGTTTTGATTATCATCAACCATCGATCGTTTGCTGTAACGTTGTGCGATCGGCTGTTCCGATGATGGCTTTGGCCGACTTTGGGTTTGATCTTGTTCGTCCCAATCATCAAAATCAAACTCGTTGTTATCATCAATCCGATCGTTAATTCGATCGTTAGCCCGATGGTCGCGATCGCGCCTCCATTCTGAATCTTGGACGCGTCCCTCATCAAGAAAATCTTGGGCACGTTCCTTCACCTTTGAACTGACTTCTGTTCCCAAGGATCGGGCACGGTTAAATAATGACTGAAAGCCTGCTTGCAAATCTTGTCCCACCTGCGATGCATCACTATTAAGCCGATCGCTAGACTGTTCAGTCCCATGATCGTCTAAGCGTTCATTAATCCGATCGGCTACCCGTTTCAGCTTGCGTTCAATCCGTTCCTCTAAGCCTGAAAATTTTTGCTCCAGCTTCTGATCCATCCCCACTTGATAAAGTTCTAATCCCGGCACAATCCCTCCCGACACCATCACCCGGCCACGACCATAACCCAAAATTTGGCTCGGATACAGCGAGTATAACTTTCCCGTCAATCCCTGTAATCCACTTGATGCCAATAAATAATGACGAATATTGCCCGACTTCAATTGAAATACATAGTCATTAATACGGCCAACTCGCTTGCCTTCGTCCGTCCACACTTCGCAACCAATCAATGACTCTAGTTGCTGCACCCGATCGCGATCGGTCTCTACGGGCGCTGACATCACTAGTACGCCATTCTCGCCAATCTTGTCTAATTGGTCTAAATTAAAGGCCATTTTCGTGCGATCGAATGAACCCGATTTACAAATAAACCCCAACACCCGATGCACCTTCGGATAGCACCACATCACCTCAATTCGCCCGCACTCATCCATCGTGGCACGGTCCAAAACAATCTTGTCAATCAGTTGACTTTGACGAATAAATTCTTCAGACATAGGATGTAATACCCCTTAAGGCATATGCCTCTAATAAAAAGTAATGGACTATACTACTATCATAAAAGCATCTCCCATATCATGGCTATCCAACTTCAACAAGCGCTATCGATCGGCAGCTATCTCCTCAAACAACGCCTCACGGGACGCAAGCGATTTCCCCTTGTTTTGATGTTAGAGCCGTTATTTCGCTGTAATTTGGCCTGTACGGGCTGCGGCAAAATTCAGCATCCTCCCGAAATTCTCAAGCAAAATCTAACCCCGGCTCAATGTTTTGCTGCTGTTGATGAATGCGGCGCGCCCGTGGTCTCGATTCCGGGGGGCGAACCGTTGCTCCATCCCCAGATTGGCGAAATTGTTCAGGGGTTAATCGATCGTAAGAAATATATTTACCTCTGCACCAATGGCCTTCTGTTAGAGAAAAGTCTCGATAAATTCAAGCCATCGCCCTACTTCACCTTCATGCTCCACCTTGATGGATTGCGGGACTGGCACGACAAATGTGTCGATCGGGCTGGAGTATTCGACAAAGCCATTAGCGCAATTTTGGCCGCCAAAGCACGGGGATTTCAGGTTAATACCAACACCACTGTGTTTGAAGGCGCAGACCCGACGGAACTTCAGCAGTTCTTTGACTTCCTCACCGAACTTGGAGTCGATGGAATGCAGCTTTCTCCAGGCTATAGCTACGACTGGGCACCGGACCAAGACCATTTTCTAAAGCGGGAAGAAACGCGATCGCTCTTCCGTCAAATCCTGTCGCCTTATTTCAATGGAAATGTAAAAAAATGGCAATTTAATCACAATCCACTGTTTCTAGATTTTTTAGTGGGTGAAAAAGATTACGAATGCACGCCTTGGGGAAGCCCGAGTTACAGCGTTCTGGGCTGGCAAAAACCCTGCTACTTGCTAAATGATGGCTATGTCAACTCGTTTAAGGAACTCACTGAAACTACCGACTGGTCTCAGTATGGTCACAAAAGCAGTAACCCCAATTGCCAGGATTGTATGATGCACTGCGGCTACGAACCCACGGCGGCGATCGATGCGCTTAATCCCAGGAACATGGGACGAGCGATTGGTGCATTATTTGGATGAATTTTCACCGTAAGTTAATAGGCAAGTCACAAAGCCCTCAGAACGTTTTTTGTATTCGCCGCTAAATTCTGATTATTTCCGCCAAAACTCCGTCACCGAATGTCCAACCTCGCCCATCATTTCTCGCAATAGCGGCATACACAATCCGATCACATTGGTATGACAGCCTTCAATCCGATCGACAAATACACTGCCGCGCCCTTCAATAGCAAAACATCCGGCACAATTCATCGGTTCGCCGGTCGCTACATAATCCACAATCTCCCGATCGCTCACCTGCGCAAAAAAGACCCGAGTCACCCGATGACGCACGATTATTTTTTGAGGCGATAGCTTACCATCTTGGGTAAATCCATCGGACAGCGCATGGCCCGTAAACAATTCACCCACTTGACCGCGCATGGTTTTCCATCGATCGATCGCGTCTTGCGATGAGTCCGGTTTCCCATAAATCTCGCCATTTATTGACAACACCGAATCGCAGCCCAAAATCAATCCGGGTGATGTTGAAAAAAAGCCACCCGGCGCACTGCCCTTCTGCTGCCACAACTTATCTAAACTTGCTTTAAGCTTACTGGCCGCTAATTTCTCAACCAATTCCGCCGGATTGGTCGCTATCACCGAATCCTCATCAAAAGCGCTGGGGAACACAAATGGCTCAATCCCCGCCAACTGCAACAATCGTCGCCGCGCCGGGGATGCTGACGCTAATACAAATGATTTCGGCATCAACTAACCATCAACCGTAAATGACTTGACCGATTGCACTAAAATATCCTTCATTTTTTCCCAGCGAACTTCGGGTGTAGAGGCATTCAGCGTATAAAGATTGCCACGATAAACCACAGCGCTCGAAATATTGTGACGTTGTACGCCGTTGTTCAGCTTTACTAAATATTCCAGTAGGTAATAAATCCGATCGCCCACTTGCCCCGCTTCTGCATTCACCAATTCAGCGACCCGCCCAGATCCTTCTGGAGCGATCGCACTTTTTCCCAACTGATACCCCACTTCACTGGGTGATCCTAATTCCGTTAGAGTGCGCTTTCCAGGAGTCGGATTAATCACGACACTAATATTTTCAGTTTGTTCAATAATGTCGTGGAACAGGATGTCTAGGCCGCTGTTCTCACTCAGATTTTTCACTTGAGTCCAGCCCGTCGGATATAAGAACTTATAACCATCCAGACTATCGGTGTATCCATTCAACCCGCCCAATACGCCCGCTGAACACCCTTGAAGCGTGAAGCTCAGCACGGCAAAAAGTCCAACTAGCAAATTTCTTAATTTCAAACCTGTTAATTTCAAGCCTTCTGCACCGAGGTTGAATGCGCTGAGATTGAACTGAAATTTCATAAGTAAGAATTCCATCGTGCGGAAGGGCTGAATATTCGTTAATATCTTGCCACATTTTGGCTCTTGCTAACGTCAATCCCCTTTCGTTGGTATCAAAAGACTCGATCCCCCTAAATCTCCTCGTGTGTACGATACTCACGCACCAGAATATCGCGCATCCCTGAGATCTCCTTCCAAGGCACCGACGAATATTGCGATCGAACCTCATCAGACATTTTTTTAGTCACCTCCCCCAAAATCTGAAGCAACTTAACGATCGCACGACTATCCGAACCTGGTTCACAAGATGTCATTCAAGTAATGGAGCGCAATATTGGCGGATTATTGGGTGAGATTGCCGAGGGAATGGTTTGATGTGATGGTTTCAACTACCCGTAAACAACTCGCTCGGCTAGTAGGGAATACGATGATGAATAAAGATTTTTTTGCAATGCCAGCTAATCAAGGGAGAATGAAAAGGCTTGATTTTTGCTATTGAGAGATATACGGCTCCATGACAACTCAGAACATCCTGCAATAC
>JAJAYH010000340.1 GCA_026786325.1 Alkalinema sp. CAN_BIN05
GACTAAGAATCAGTGGTAAATCCTTTATTCTTAGCTGCGGAGCTGCTTCCTCTACTAGCCCGCAATTCTATTCGCGGGTGATTTATGGCGTAGACGATTTAATCAATTCTTTTTCGGTTTTATTTAATCCTCATTCCTTAGACATCCATTTAGACATTAGAATCACTCGTCAATTTTTTCTAAAGTTCATGTTGATAAAATAAAAAACTAACAACCAGTGCTTCAGTAAAATACTGGTTGGATTAATAATTATCACTTTTGAGGTTAGATTGAATGAAAATCTTAAAAATCTTGATTAACTTATATTGTTTATACTTCAATTACTATTTCTGACAATTATGAAATGAGCCTGAGATATTTGCTAGAAATTATATTGTTTGAATTAAGTTTCATTGCAGACCAAAACATTTCATCATGATTTCATTTTCTTGAACTAGTTTAAGAACATAGCATTAACTAAAAATCTATAAATTTATGAACTCTCAAAATTCTCAAAGATCCAAAAGATGGTCCTGGGGTGTTACTAGCATTTTAATTGGTAGCACCGCCGTTATGGTTGCGGCTACGAATGTTGCTACCCAAAGTGTTGTTAAAGCAGAGCAATCACAGCCAGAAATTCAACAGCCAAAAGGTGAAACCTTAAAGCCAACCGCGCAAAGCCAGATGATGCCTCAGCGCGACATGATGATGGCAGGGGAGAAGACCGATCGCCATTTTATCGAAATGATGATTCCGCATCATGAAGGTGCTCTAGAGATGGCAGACTTGGCGCTCAAACTTTCCAAACGTCCTGAGATTAGGCAGATTGCTGAGTTAATTAAGAGCGATCAAACTCGGGAAATCGCGCAAATGAAATCTTGGTACAAGCAGTGGTATGGCACGGAAGTTCCTTCTGCTATGACGATGATGAATCATAGCGACATGATGGGAATGACAAAACCAATGGGAATGACAAAACCAATGGACATGACAAAACCAATGGACATGACAAAACCAATGGACATGACAAAGCCAAAGCCAATGGGAATGCAGAACATGATGGCAGCCGATCTGAAAGCTCTGGAAACTGCTCCTGATTTTGACAAAGCCTTTATCAAAAAGATGATTCCTCATCATAAAATGGCGTTGATGATGTCTAGTATGGGTGTTGATAGCGATCGCCCCGAAATCAGAACTATCTCCACGGCGATCGTGCAAGCTCAAATTAAAGAAATTGAACAGATGCGTCAGTGGTATGCCGCTTGGTATAAGGCTTAGGCTTAGTATAAGGCTTAATATAAGTAAGGCGTTGATTTTGTGGCTACATCAAAGCAAACATCAAAATGTTAAGTCTCTTTTAGCGGGTTAGTTCGGTTCTTAGCACTCCCCGAAGCTAACCTGTTTCTGTTTGCTTTTTTGTTACATGTTGTCCAACCAAATTGACCGCCGATCGTTGCCCCTCTGTGAAGTTTAAACGGAACGAGAGATAAGGGTTTCAGGATCTAAGATTTCTGAATTTGGAATTATTGGGTGTATGCAGAATAGAGAATGGCTCTCTAAGGCCGTGATAGATTAGGACGTGCAGTTTAAATATTTGAGTTTATGATTACAACTTTGACGGTGACGGCAGAACAAATTCTCGCCGTGAATACACTTGACGCAGAAGCCGTGATCGATCGTCTGATGGTCGATTGGCGTGAGCATGAGAAGCAAGTCAAATTTGAGATTATGTTTCCCCGTGAGGCAACGGATCCGCGTGAACTCTCTGAGATTCCTGAAATTCGGCTGTGGTTCATTCGGCTTGATGCAAAATATCCGGGGTTGCCGTTGCTACTAGATTGGCAGTCTGGAGAATTGGCGCGATATGTGGCGATGTTGGTACCGCACCAGTTTCATCTGAAGGACGGGATTCAGTTCAACCCGGAAGCGTTGGAAATTTTTGTCATGCACAAGGTGTTTGTGGTGTTGAATTGGTTACGATCGCAAGATATTCCAGGCCGATCGCGGGTACAGAGCATGACCCAAATGCTGGGCTATGAGCTGGATGATGAGTTTTTTAAAGTGCTGGGATTCTAGAGGAGTGAGCTTGATGATCAGGGTTAAGGGTTTAAGCGGTTGGACGAGTGTGATTAGTGTGGCAGCGGTGAGTTTAATCATCGGGTGGCGATCGCAGACCATGGCTCAATCTGTCGGATCATCAAGCGGGCCATTAACGCCGCCTGTGATTCAATCGGGACCAAATGCCGGGACCACACCAGATTTGCGTCTGCCCGATCGGCCTGGAGTGGGAACTTGCCGGACTAATTGTCCGCTCGGTAGAATCCAGTTTAAGCCGGGTTCCCCCATTCAAATTCAGATTTTCAACCGCACCGATCGGCCTATTTCTGTTGAAAAAGTGGCGGACAGCACACCAATAATGTTGCAAGGAAAACAAAAGATTGTCTTTTCTCAAGGGGGTGAAAAATCTGATAATCCATCTATTGTATTTTGGGAAAGAAACAACACTCCGATTCGGGTGAAGCTTTCTCAGCCTAAAGCCAATACATTGTTTATCGATTTGAGTTTTGCGGCTCAAAAACCAGGCGATCAATCGGTATATATGCGAAATGATGGCCGAGTTGATGTTTTTTAAAGCTCGATCGTCGAGTTTCTATGCTATTTGGTGCGGAATATGAATGCAGTTGAAATCGAAGAAGCTGTCTCTCGGCTTGCGGGCAAACCTTTTGACCCGGAGGATTTCCCCTTTGCTTTTCTGGAAGCTTTTGGTAACAAGCAGACGACTCTGAAGCGGCTTAAAAGCAACAGCTCGAACCA
>JAJAYH010000341.1 GCA_026786325.1 Alkalinema sp. CAN_BIN05
AATGATTTAGTAGAGCAGTATGGAGACGTGAAATATATCATTCTCCCAACTGTTTCTGGATTAGAACATAAAGTCTTTGTCGGACCATTTGCCCGAAAATTTCGCAATGCTCAAGTGTATGTCTCTCCGAGTCAGTGGAGCTATCCAATCCGATTGCCCTTGTCGTGGCTGGGGTTGCCGATCGGACGAACGCAAACCTTGCCGCAGTCGAGTCAAGACGCACCATTTGCTGATGAATTTGACTATGATATTTTAGGTCCGATTAACTTAGGCATTGGGCCATTTGAAGAAGTTGTATTTTTCCATACCCGATCGCAAACCTTACTCGTCACCGATTCAATTCTATCCGTCCCCGAAACTCCGCCCGAGGTGATTCAACTCGACCCCACTGCATTGCTTTATCATGCCAAAGATCATGCCGCTGATGTGATTGAAGACACCCCTGAAATGCGATCGAAAGGGTGGAAACGGATTGCATTATTTTCCTTCTATTTTAAACCTAGTGCATTAGATATTTCAGATTTAGGCCCAGCGTGGAATGATGCAAAACAGGCCGGAAACTTAGCCTCCCGTGCTTATTTTGGACTTTATCCCTTCCGTTGGAAACCGGGTTGGGAAGCCTCATTTGAATCACTTTCGGCAGGCGGACGATTGTTTGTGGCTCCTATTTTGCAGCAATTAATTCTAAATCGAGATCCGCAGCAAGTTTTGGATTGGGCCGATCGGGTGATGAAATGGCCATTTACTCGCATTATTGGTTGTCATTTAGACGCACCGATCGTTGCCGGACCAATCGAATTTCGACAAGCATTCTCATTTCTAGAACATCATTCACTATTTCCCACGCAAACATTACCCGAAGCCGATTTTCAACTACTACGTGACATTGAAACCCAATTGCTAAATCTTAGGATTACACCGCCGCCCCGCGATCGCATAAGAATCGTGAATGAGGATGTCTAAGACGATCGCTTTTTAGTTTAAATAATGTAGGTTTAAATCTTGAGCGGCCAGATTAATCCTCACGAACCCCAAAAGCCATGTTCATAATGAAGGGCTGCCCGCCATCTTCATGATACCGATCGGCCCATTGCCGAATCACTTCATCGAGTTCTTCTATTGCCTGATCAACCCGATCGGATGGAATATCTAATGCCTCTAAAACTCGCACATAGTTGGGTTGCCGATCGGTCCAACCTTTCATCAACCGGAAAAAACAAGCCGTATCTTGTATCATAACAAGCGTCCGTTCTTCATCATCTTCTGGTGAATAGGTCGCACGGGTCAGCGCATAAAACGGCATTCCCCAAGGCGATTCAATCCGACTAACTGTCCCTGAATATAAAAGACGACGTTTAATATGTTCCGCTAGGGCTTCGCTGAGGGAAACCCGTTGTTCTGGAGGAAGTTCATCCTGTGAAAGGGTATGGAGATGCTCAATCAGTTCTAAAAATTGGAATGAATTAATAAGCTGAGCATCAGGAATATGGTCCGGGAGCTTTTGTTCTAATTGCCGCTTTTCGTCGGAGGTTAAGCTATTGCTGAAAATTCGCGATCGACCTGGTTGCCAAGCATATTGATTCAACCATACATAAGGAAGCTGAATCAAATAACGTGGTTCCTGAGACCCGAACATCTTAAGTAATTTGCCTTCAGTCAGCGCCTGCCCAACCTCTTCAACAATTACCTTAACGCGCTTGGGTTCAATGTGATGAAGATGGCCTGTCATGCGAAGATTGCCGTTTTGCTCCATGCAGGTCATATAAATTGCACATTTTGCAGCAGTCGCAGCAGCATCTAGAAAGACTCCATGACGGTGGCCTCCAGTTCGCATGGCGCTAAATGCCAGATACAGCATGATCTGATCCATTGCACTGGGACTAAGTAACTTAATCAGATCTAAATCTTTAGTCATGAGGGGCAAATACACTATCGCTATTCAAAGGACGACTAAGCTAACGACCAAAATTGGAAATATGTACTTACATCACATCAATACTATCCGAACTCATATGGATTTCAACGATGGGAGATATTTTTCTTTCTTCGCTACGGGGAAATAAAATCAGCTTAGATCGTCTACCAACAGTTGGGATGCATAGACACCAGATACAGCCAAATTGCTTATCTCTGTACGGGGACTCTATCTAATACAAATCCTAATATGTTAGTTGTCTAAACTTTCATAAAGTAGGGAGGACGATCGGTATCTAAGGCTAAAAATGTGTGGATAGAGATGTACTTTCTCTTTAGAACGCTCTTTGGAAGAATGTCCGTGAGAAATGAAGATTTAGTAAGACCGATATTTTCTAGCAGACCGCGCGAATAAATTGCGCTCTAGAAACGAAAGTCTCTCCGGGACGAACAATCAGTTGTAAATCTCTCTTTTCTTAACTGCGGAGCTGCTTCCTCTACTAGCCCGCAATTTATGATTCTGTCGGCGAATTCAATTCAAGCCCCATTCCTAAGTGGAATAGGACTTATCAAACCCTAAATCGTGACACGACCGCTGCCCCGATAATCATCGTTGCCGTCAAAGCGACCGCTGCCTCGGTATCCTACATCTTGTGCGGGTGCTGTGCTAAGCGATGGAAGCGTCATAAGGGGAGTGAGGAGGAGAATAGCGGAAACAAAGAAAGCACTTTGAGTTTGCATGATAGTTTTCCAGTGTATGTAACTATTCATACAGACACTCCCTAGTCTGATCAGGACATATTCAAATATTTCTCAAAATTAAAGGTTGAAATTGTCCGATAGGTGAATGACTTCTACATGACTTCTATTGGACGACAAGCTCCCGTAAGTGAACCGTAGTGAACCTAAAGTCATGATCAATGGTCTCTTAACATCACGCCTACCGTGGATCAGTACCAATGTTCTCCACAAGAATCCATCCGCCAGATAAATTCAGCCGTCCATGTAATGACAGCAATGATTTCTCAGGATAGGTTGTCAATGCACGATCGATTGCAGGATTAGTTGCGACTAAATGATATGTGCGAGTACATAATTCTACGGGAGAATTAATTTTAAGTTGGTAGGAATTTTCATCTAATTTAATAAATTTTCCAGTAAAAAATTGGTTTTGTGTGGTCTGTGGTGAAATTATGTCTAAATCAGGAGTGTTTGAGGGCGCATCGCCTTGTCGGGGGTAAGCTTCGGGATTATCAAGGTAGTAGTGCTGCCAGAATTTCCATTTGGGATGGGTGAGGGGTTGGTCGTAAAGCGGGATGACGGCAGCGGGTGCGATCGGATCGTTGATTAATGCTGTTTGTAACGATCGGACGGGCAAATTTCGGGGTTGACAGGCTTGTTCAATACAAAGGGCCGCAGCCATTCCAGTTGCTTGCCCCAGGTTAAGCACGAGAGGCTGGAGCCGAGTTGCCCCGTTGGCCATGTGTGTAACGGAGATGTTTTTTTCGCAGGCCAAAAATCCATCAATCTGTTCAGGAATTAGGGCCGTGTAGGGAATAGTGAACGGGGTTCCGGTCCAGCGTCCGCCCCATTGAATAGATTTGGGGGCGAGGGGAATATCGCCGCTGGGGTAATGGTGATCGTTGGCGTAGTTACCGATGGCGATCGCGGTGCAGGACTGTTCGACCCGATCGCAGCCCATAGCGCTGATGGTGAAAGGCAGGGATGCGGTGCGCTGGCCTTGGGGTAGGAGATCTTGTTCGCGAACGGTGGTTAGGCCAATGATTCGACGACTTTCACGGTGATAGGGATGAAGTGCAAGCGCTGGATGGAGCCGATGGTTTCCGATCGATCGTAGGTCATTGGGTAAGGGTGGGAAAACGTCTGCTGCCAATCCGTATCGCATTCCTAATTTTTGCTGGATCCAATAGGCAAAGGCTAAACTATGGCGCTGTGCTTCGAGTCCATAGGCAAATCGTGCGTCTTGGGATTGAATCAGTCGATCGACCCCTTCGCCGTAGTCGTTGCCATGAATCGGCCAGTTGATCATGAACCGATCGCCCGGAAGTCTGCCGTAGTTCAGAAATTTTTCACCGCCGTAGTTCTCCCATGATTGTTCAAACTGGGTTAAATCAAAATCCTTCGGGGCATCGATCGTGGGTGCTGTTTGACCTTCGCCGTAGTCTTTAAGCACCACAACCCAAGTGGGGACTTGAATGGGATAAAGTTTCATCCAATCCTGAATTTCTGTCGGGGCACTGGGTTCATTAAAGTCATGGCTATCCCAACCCCAACGATAGGGAATGTCAGCTAAAGGCAGCAAGTCTCCGAGTTCGGTCGCGTCTATTGTAATTTTGGCAGTGATTTGAAACTGGTCAGTGGTCCCGCCTGTGATTTGGTTGCCCGATCGTTGGACCGATCGGGGTATTTGGTTGCGAATCCATTTTAAGTTGGGCAATTCTGTGACCCAGCGTTCAAAAATTTCAGCCCCAATACGCGGCTCATAAGTAAAAAAACTCACACAAGCATTATCTA
>JAJAYH010000342.1 GCA_026786325.1 Alkalinema sp. CAN_BIN05
AATTCTAAAATCTTATATTCCTTAGGAGATAAATTGATTTCGACATTGCGGACAATCACACGGCACTCTTCTGGATACATGCCAATGTCTTGGTATGAAAGACTGGGCGAGGCTTTGGGGGTATTTTCAGGGGCGATCGATTCACTACTGTTATTTACGTTATTTGTCGAGGATGGCGGCTGAAACTGGTGCTGGCGACGCAACAATGCACGGCAGCGGGCCACCAATTCTCGCATCCCAAAGGGCTTAGTCAAATAATCGTCTGCGCCGACTTCCAGTCCTACCACCCGATCGGTCTCCGTCCCTTTCGCGCTCAGCATCAAAATCGGGACTGTTCTGCCCTGTCGCCGCAAGAGCCGACACAAATCGAGTCCATTAATATTGGGCAGCATTAAATCTAAAATCACCAAATCAGGTTGTAATCCCGGCGTACTATCCTGGCTCTGGGGATTGATGCGAAGGATTTCCAAGGCAATTTTTCCGTCCGCCACCGTGGTTACGTCATAGCCTTCTTCGGTGAGGGCCAAGGCGACGGTTTCCCGGATGAGTTCTTCATCTTCGATTAACAGGATTTGGCCTAAGCTCATGCATAACTCCGTACGTTAACGTGCTTTAAAAAATCCATAGCCACACTGGAATCATAAAGAGCAAAACAATGGTGCTAAGGGCAATACTACTCGCGGCTAAGTCCCGATTCATATCGTACTCTTCTGCCAGAATTAAGCTAGCAAATGCACTAGGCATTCCCGCCATTAACACCAAGCCCAACCTTACATCGCCCGTCAGTCCCAAAAATGATGTCCCAACACCCACGATCGCGGGCAACACCACCATTTTCAACCCCACAGGCACCACGGCATTGCGTAAACTTTTCCAGCCATTAATCTGGGCCAACCGCAGCCCCATCAACAAAAATGATATTGGTACAACAAATATCAGCGATGAACTAGCAAACGTTTCAATATTTACAGGAAAAGCGGTTCCTCGACTCAGATAGCCGAATCCGCAAGCCCAAAGTGATGGCACGGTCAAGATATCGCGGGCTAGAACCCACCCTGAGTCACTGCCTTCTCGTTCGCCAAAATGACTGGCAATCAGTACGCCAATGAAATAGGTACCAATAATGTTCTGCGTCAAACTAAAAAATACGGCCCAGCTAAAGGCGGATGGCTCTAAAATCGTCGGCAAAATCCCTAAGCCAACAAACCCCGTATTGCCCAACATTGCCGCAATAATGAATGGCCCATATTGGCTACGATCGTAGGTCGGTAACAACAAAGGCAGCGTCGCCTTTTTAGATTCGTATTGATGTTTTACAAATTCAAGGGACTGCAACGCAACCCACGCCATCAGTAATCCCACACTCAAGGTGCCGACGGTAATGGCTGGAGCAAGGCCAATTTCTCCGGAGATCTTACTGTGGCGCGATAAGTCAAAAATCTGCCACGGTACCCCAAACCAATACAGCGCTCGTCCGAGCCAATAGGGCGTTTCCTCTGGCAATATCCGTAGCAATAGAATTCCAATTGTTACCCAGACAATCAAGGGTGTGTAGGCATGTATTAGCGTATCAACCATGATTCTCCGCAACAACGATCGGTCATGTTCACTGAATTTCAAAGTCTAGGGCAGTAACTGCTGGTAACAGGGGCAACTCGTTTAGTTTGGCGAGGAAACTAAGATTGCGCCGATTGCCAGGTCGAAATTTTCCACTGATTGTTTTGACGCGATAGGGTATATTGCACCGTCAAGTCATCAGTTTGCTGGTCTTTGATTGTGTTGCCTTCATAGTATTTTCGCAGTTCACGAATATTTGCTGTCACTAAGGCTTCGTTAGAATTTGTGGCACTCACCTCAACTTTTTTAACATCAATTGCATGTTCATATTCCACATGGGAACCATCACGCTGGTCTTGGGATGACATGCGTTGCCACTCAGAAAGTTTGGGTTCGATCAACACCTGTTCAAGCTGGTTTGTTGAATGGCCGGATCCCATGGCTGCTTTTTTTACGGTGAACCATAGGTCAAGGACTTGTTTTGCGGTCGCATTGTTTAGGTCGCCCTGAATCGCCACGGGTTGTTTGGGGATGGCGGTTGTCATAGTGGTGACGATCGGGTCCGGGGTTGGGGTTGCATTTCGGGTTGCATATTCTTTGCTGAGTCGCCCGAGGCCCAATCCGATCGCCATCACGCCTAAGCAGCCCAGCGCCCAAGGAAACCACATTGGATATCGCCATTTTGCATTGCGACGCGGCGGCACACCTTTGATCCGGCGAGATCGATCGTCCGATTGGGGATAGCGAGGGGCTTTTACGTTTGGCTCGCTGGCGGCATTGTGCGTGGCTCCAGCGCCAATAGCACCGACTGTTGTAGCGGCCATAGTACCGACGGCGGGAGCCACATACAGCTTTGAGGATTCACTTTTTTGGGTACTTTTTGCGTTAACTCGGCCCTTGCGATTAGACGATTGCGATCGGTCTTTGTCTTTGCGATCTGGGACGATTGCCTCTGGAATTGGGTCTGAATCCTCGAACTGGAGGGATGCGCGCACCCCCCCAACACTGATCGACTCTAAAGACGATCGGGCCGCATAGCCTAAGTCTGAACTGCCCAAGCTTGAACTGCCCAAGCTTGAACTGCTGGGGTGAACGGTGGGCGCATCACTCCACACATCCTCACGATCGCCCACGACGATCGCTGGACGCTGAGCAGGCTCTAAGGTATCAGCCGGGAGTTCTTCGAGATACATCTGCACTTTTTCATCGGCAAAATAGTCTTTCAAGGCTGCATGGCGCTGGGACAGATCACGAAAGTGGGGAAACACTTCACTGCCAAGCCAGCGTTCCGCATAGAGACACAGCCCCGGCAACCAAACAGGAGATCCGTGGGAATGTTCGCGGATCAAGGCGATCGGTTCATATTCTTGGCTGAGTTCTAGAAGGCGAATGGCTTCTTCGGTTTGTCCGAGAAACAATGCACAGACGGATTGCTCTAG
>JAJAYH010000343.1 GCA_026786325.1 Alkalinema sp. CAN_BIN05
ATTCAAAACAGGAGAAAAAAGAACAAGGAAAGTCAGGTTTTATCCCAGCAATTGCACGTTGGGTAGTTGAACGGTCAAATGCATGGAGGTCACGCTGTAGGATATTGGTAAAGAATAACGAAAGAACATTGAAAAATGCGACAACAAAAATGAACCTCTGTTTTGTTAGGCTAATGATAAAGCGGCTTTCAGCTTCTGATTAGGATGTCAAATGGGTTCTATACGGACCGGCTTTCAGAACAGTTGGCATATTACGTGGGCATCATCGAAAACGTCACTCTACTGTAATCGTTGGCGCAGCCTCCCGAAGGGAATCGCCTACCAAAATCTCAATCAACTCAACGAAGCTCAAGAGGACCTTCAGAGATCGATGGCCCTTGGCCGGTCGGAGACCATCGACCTTACTCAGGCGAAGTATGCGATCGATCCTGCTGATTGGCAAAACACATTCAATCTTGCGCTCTACCATCTTGCAGCGGGTGATCAACAGGAATTCGATATGCTTTACTGCAGTGGTTTGAATGCGCCGCAGGAAATGATTGAAATGGCGGTTCGGGATTTGGAAGACTTGCGGGAATGGAGAATTGAGAATGATGAATTGAGAATTGGGGAGATGATTGAGAGATTGAAAGTGGGAAGGACGATCGGCAATACGATCGCACTCTAACTATTATGCAATTGTGGATCAAACTCTGTTAGTGATCCACAGTGGGTACAGTGGGGCATCTGCTGATGGGTCATAGTATGACAACTGGGACATTCCGCATATTGCTGATAGCCACAGTGGGCACAGTGGGCATCGTGGGGGCCGATTTTTTTGGCACAGCGTAGACAGCGGGATTGAGCAATCCGATCGGCTGCTTGAGTTTGGGCATTGGCAGTGCGTTTACTCAGGCGTTGGATCAGCTTAATCAAACCAAATCCAACCAATGGAATCAGCACAATCTGAGAGTAGGAAACCAAAAATAACAGGTTCCCAAAGATCTTACCGATCGCCGTAGCAATCCACTGGAAGAACACGCCGACTTGTAAAAATTCAAACACTTTTAATAGTGCTGGAATCGTTGCAATAATCAACACATGCCAAGTGATTAGCGCCACTAATCCATAGTTCTTACGTAAAGCAAAACGATGAATGGCGTAGGAAATCAGAATTAACGGCAACAGAAACAACGTCTGGAAACCAAGTTGAATGCTTGGGTACCAGAATGAGGCGTGCCGATATTGAGCTGCGATCGTCTCAAATGTTGCGGGATTTTTTAGATAAACCAGTAGCGTTTGGACTATAGGTTGGGCGAGTAGGGTTTGTTTGAGTTCGGTAATGTCCTGTTTAAGTTGGGTAATTGTGGCGCTGTTGGTGTCAGTTTTCTGTTTGGCTTGTTCGGCGCTGAGGGTGTTGATCGACTGACTGCGGGGTTGGCCTGCAACTTTTTCGAGTAGGGTGGAATCGTATTGGGTACGGATGTTGCGGTTTGCCTGTTCGAGTTGGCTGATTTTTTCGAGTTTGCTGTCGATCGATCCCACAGCTTTCCGGTTTTCGGGTGTCCGCAGAGCATCTTGTAAGCCCGCATAGTCGAGACATTGGGGTGAGACCTGCCCGAGATGATTGATTTGATTGCGTTGATACCTGTCGCGAATACTGGTGGAATTCGGTGGATTGCCTACGATCGGGACTTCTACTGTATTTGAAGTTCTCCCATACCCCACGATCGAATCAGAGGGCACGATCGATTGACGCACCATGGCGTAATCTTTACCTGCATCCGGGGATTCCCGGTAGGTCTGCCATTCGCTGTAGCAGGGATAGGCTTGATCGGGGCTGAGATGCCAGTTACTAATATCATTCAGGCCAAAGAAGACGTTCGCGAGGATGAAAATATCCACCAGTACAATCACAATCAGACTCGGCACGTTAAGGGATTGCCGATTGAGGGTACTGGATTTGCGAAAGAATCGCCGAATCAGATTGCGAATTTTGTTGAACATCGATCGTTATATCCTGAAATCTCTGTGAGGGGTCTTATCTCTAAGCTATAGGTGAAATTTAGATTCAGCGATCGAGTGTGTTCTAGTTTTCAAATTGGCTGCGAAGTGGATCAAAAGGGCTTGAATCGAAAAGAACGACGGACAAAATTCCCGTTAGTGTCATGAATTATTCGCGGTGGCTCAGAGGATAAAAATCGAGTCTCTCTGTGTAAGAGTTTCAAAAATCTCAACTCCAGAGCGCGAAAGATTCAAGACAGTAACAAATTGACCTGTGGATATTGAGGTGCCAGTAGGTCAATGATATCTGTCTGGCCTACCGGATCGTAGAGCAGTGGAACTCGAAATTTCTGGGCGACATCACATATTTCACGGGTCAGTGGCCCATCCAGGCGATGGACTTTAATCCCGCAGAACCGCCAACGATCCACCGCTTCGGCGATCATCGAATGAATCTGTCCGCGATCGCGCTGAGCATGGACAAACGCAAACCCCAACAGGCGATCGGGATATTGGGCAGTAATCCGAGCCGTATTGGCATTGGCCAGTCGATAGTTACTATGAAAAGGGGCGAAAACGACCGTCTTGCTGATGCC
>JAJAYH010000344.1 GCA_026786325.1 Alkalinema sp. CAN_BIN05
AACACCAACACCATCACCAACCCAAACACACCCAAATTCCATAACGACTCATATAAAAAAGTTGGATGATAATACGCAACAGATTCAAATCCCAACATTCGACGATCGGGCGGAATCAACAGCTTCCAAGGCAAATCCGTCGGCGCACCATAGGCTTCCGAATTGAAAAAATTCCCCCAACGCCCGATCGCCTGTCCCAAAATCAACGACGGCACCACAATGTCAGTTAACGCCCAAAACGAGATTTTTCTCCACCGCGCAAACGCCCATCCCGCCAACATTCCACCCAAAACTGCACCATGAATCGCAATCCCACCTTCCCAAATCGCAATCATCTTTTCAGGATGGCCGACATAATCGCGCCATTGGAACAGCACATAATAAATCCTAGCCCCCGGCAACGCCCCCAACACCAACGCAAACGCAAGATCCGCCACCATATCCGGATCCATCTTTCGGCGTTCAGCCAGCCAAGTGGACAAATTCACCCCTAAAAGTAAAGCACTTCCAATAAAAATGCCATACCAATGCATTCGCAATGGCCCAAATTCCAACGCGATCGGACCCGGTGACGTAAATTCAAACGCCAACAATTGCGAAATCATAGAATCACCCCAAATCACCGTCCAACTGCCTTACACAATACACCTCACTAATCACCCTAAGCAATCATCCTAAGCAATCATTCTAAGCGATCGGCCCAGATCCGATCGGTAATTTCAGCACAAAGCAACTCCCTTGATTAATTGCCGATTCAAATGTCACTGTACCGCCGTGAAGTTCAGCTAAATGCTTCGTTAACGCAAGGCCCAACCCAGTTCCTTGACGACGACGAGCGATCGATTCGTCCACCTGCTGGAAGGGTTTGAAAATTAAATGATGCTTTTCCGGAGCAATGCCAATCCCGTTATCCTTGACCGCAATACAAAGCATTCCATCCTTCTCCGTCGTCCGTACCTCTATAACTCCGCCTTCTTCTGAAAATTTCACCGCATTCGACAATAAATTCAACAACATCTGTCGGACCCGAATATCTTCGGCCCACAATGTTTTGAGGTCAGAATCAAGGTGACAGCGAATGATAATTTGTCGCATTTGAGCTTGTTGTTGAACTGGTTCAATGCTCTCACCACAAATCACCGCGATCGAAATACTCGTTTTCTCCAATAATAAGTGTCCAGCTTCAATTTTAGAAAGATCCAAAATGTCATTGATCAATGCCAACAGATATTGTCCGCTTTGATGAATATGCTGAACATACACATGCTGTTTTTCATTCAATTCACCAAAAATCTTTTGTTTCAGCATTGATGAAAATCCCAAAATCGACGTAAGCGGCGTTCTCAACTCGTGGGACATATTCGACAGAAACTCTGACATATGACGACTCGATCGTTCCAGAACTGCCGTTTGTTCTAGCCAATTTGCTTCCTGTTGGCGCTGCTGAGTTAGATCTTGAATCCGCCAGAGCCACAACATATCATCCCGGTCTGGGGTTGAAAGCTGTCGTAGCGCAACAGCCACGGATTTTGCCGAGTCATCCAGACAAAGGGTCGCATCAAGATCGTAGGAGGCTGCGCGTTGCATTCGATAGGAAATTTGCGTCCAATCTTCGGGCCGGATCCACTGAAGAATCGATTGAGTTAGAAGTCGGCTGGAGCGAATATTACCTTGGCCTTGAAACAGATCCATTGCAGCATTGTTTGCATAGTGAATCTGTCCGTCCGGTGTTGTGATGACGATCGGTTCAGGGAGGATATCCAAGCCAACAACGAGAAGGTCCGTCGAAATTTCCGTCGATGGTTTGGAACTAGCAGCACGTTCGGATGACATATACGAGTCGGATTTTGTATGCATGACTCAGACGAAAAATAGGATGGTTTTATAAAAGTCAAAATTACAAAGAAGCTCAAAGGTTATGGCTTCTATCATTATCTTGGAAATGGTTTATCGGCATTGGGTTTTGCCTCTCATCATGAATAACATGAGTTGAAAGAGAATATAGTGATCTCATACTGATTTCGATAGGTTCGGTCGAAGGTAAATCAGCAGATTTCCGATCGGTCTCTTAGTCAAACCCTGATTTCTAACTTATGTGCCAAGCTTATGGACCATTTGGGTGATTTCGCTTCCTCCGATCGGGTCAGATTTCCGCGATCGCCATTGACCCGCTAGAATATAAAACCACTCTTGATTTCCTGCGCCCCCATCCATGAACGCCCAATCCCCCGCCACTCCTCCAACTCCCTCGGTTGCCCCACTCATTGGTGCTGATGTTGCTGAATTGACAAAGTGGATGCAAGCCCAAGGACAACCCGCCTATCGTGGCAAGCAATTGCACCAGTGGATTTATCAGAGAGGCATTCGCTCGTTGTCGGAAGTGTCAGTATTTCCTAAGGCATGGCGAGAAACAGTAGCGGATCTCAACATTGGCCGATCGCGCATTGCCTTCCGAGCGCCATCCAAGGACGGCACCGTAAAATTTTTGCTGGAAATGGTCGATGGTCAAATAATCGAAGCCGTAGGCATTCCGTCCTATCGACCCGGCAGCCAAAAACTAGAACGCTTAACCGTATGTGTCTCATCCCAAGTCGGCTGTGCCATGGCCTGTGATTTTTGTGCGACGGGGAAAGGAGGCTTTAAGCGCAATCTAGAACGCCACGAGATTGTCGATCAAATTTTGACCGTTCAAGCAGACTTCCAAGAACGAGTCAGCAATGTCGTGTTTATGGGCATGGGTGAGCCGTTGCTAAATACTGAGGCCGTGCTGGAATCGGTCCGATCGATGAACCAAGACATCGGCATCGGTCAACGGTCCATCACCATCTCCACCGTAGGAATTCCCGGCGAAATCGCCCGTCTGGCCGATCGGCACCTACAAGCCACCCTTGCTGTAAGCCTCCACGCATCCAACCAGCAAGTCCGCGAACAGCTCATCCCATCCGCCAAACGCTATCCTTTGGAATCGTTGCTCGAAGAATGTCGAGATTACGTCAATATCACGGGACGGCGCGTCAGTTTTGAATACATTGTGCTGACGGGCGTGAATGACCAAACCCAGCACGCTCATGAGTTAGCTCAATTGGTGCGAGGCTTTCAATGTCACGTTAATTTAATTCCCTACAATCCCATTTCTGAGGTGGACTACCAACGCCCAAACGATCGGCAGCTTCAAATTTTTATGGCCGCATTAAAGGCAAAAAATGTAGCCGTCAGTATTCGCCGATCGAGGGGCTTAGATGCCGATGCTGCTTGTGGTCAATTGCGCGCCAATCAACTGGAGTTGCAACGCACAGAAGCTTAGAGGTCGCCTAGTCTGTATGATGTTTTTGCTCAATTCGTAATCTTGTAAGAAGAGTATTTTTATGACAGATCGTGGCGTGGTGTATTGTGCAACGAGTCAGATCGTTTACCTGGAAGCGGCATTAATAAGCTCTATTGCATTACGAGAACTCAATCCCGAAATTCCGATTACAATTTTTTGTGATCCTGCCCTTGAATTAGTTTCATTTTCTACCCTACAAGATTCGCTCCAAGCCTATGGCATTAATGTAATCGAACTTTCAATGGAAGGTGATACATTTCTATCTCGTAGTGTAAAAACGCACCTAAATGAACTTAGCCCTTATCAAGAGACGCTTTACATCGATTCCGATATGTTGCCGCTGAAATCTATTTCCCAAGTGTGGGACTATTTAGATCATGGCGATATGGCGATGGTTCTCGATCGGTTGCCGACTTTGGCGCTGTGCGATCATGTGGCTCAAGTGGAAATTGATTACACGTTGGAGTTGCTTCCAGGCGATAACCATCAATTCAACAGCGGTCTGATGGTGTGGCGCAATAACGATGCAACGCAATCTCTGTTTAAGCGTTGGCAACAAGAATGGTTAGTCTTTCAAAAGCATGATCAATTGGCTCTCGTGAGAGCGATCGCCACCGAAAAGTTTGCCGTAGCTCAGATGCCTGTGAATTACAACACGTCGCCTCGGGATGCCGCGCCAGTTCTGTTGCCGAACAATGACGTATATTTGCTGCATTGTTGGGGCGGACAAGTGGCTTCTGGCGATTACCTAAACGTTGCACTCCAATTTCATCCGAAAGTAATTGCGATCGTGAAACAGTTATTAGGACTCTCCGCGAATAAATTGCGGTCTAGTAGAGGAAGCAGCTCCGCAGCTCAGAAAAGAGGGATTTATAACTAATTCTTAGTCCTGGAGGGACTTTCGTTTCTAGAGCGCAATTTATTCGCGCGGTCTGCCAGGAAATCTTGGTCTTATTAAATTCTCATTCTCTAGTAATAGTTTGGAGTACCAGGCTGAGTAGCATAGGGAAGCTTCTGTGGATCAGGTGCAAATGCGATCCACAGTGGGAATCGCAGTAATGCCAAACTAACTAAATCTTCCGTTTCATCAATGATGATCAAAGGCATTTTTCCTTCTTGCTGAAGACGATCGGCCCTAGCTGCCATAGTTTCCGGCACTTCAAACAACATCACACCCCGATCGTTCCCAAAGTCATCGCGCCGTAATCCCAAACAATCCTGCAATCCCCGCCGCCATTCGCCCAATCGATCGGGACTATTGGCCAAAATCAAGGGCCGAAGTTTGTCACCATAGATGTTATAAAGAATAGAAATAGCTGCCGATGCAACGAGAATGTTTTGTAATCTTGAACCTAATGACTTCAATGATCCTCGACCACCTTGGGTGAAGAACCAATCATTAATCCGATCGGCATGAATCGATTCAAAGGTGCGTCGCAACTTCCAAACAGGACCGTAGTAGTCGGGTTCTGTGCGAAAAATTCTGACAACTGCGCGAATCTTTTCAGTTTGTTGTTCATAGACACTCTGGGCAAACTGAGGATCGTCTACGGTGTCATCGACGGTTGGAACGATCGCAGATACTGCGGGCACAATTTCAGGTTCGGGCCGACCGATGTCGAGTTTTTGGGCTGCGAGAACTAGGTCTTCGAGGCTTCCAGTAAGGTAGTCTTTGAAACTTTGAACCCGAATAGCAATCTCTTGAGAACTCCCAGAGAATGTTCCTTTCATTTCG
>JAJAYH010000345.1 GCA_026786325.1 Alkalinema sp. CAN_BIN05
GAATTAGAATTACTAATGATTTTGTATCTTCAAGGTTTGTCTATCATTTTTTAAATCAGAAATCGGTTAGACAAACTTTCAATACAATTACGACTGGGCAAGCATATCCTCAGATCAGCCTCAAACAAGTTCGTGATGCTATTATTCCATTGCCATCATTCCTGCAACAACAAACGATCGCAACCATACTCTCCGACATGGATATTGAAATAGGGGCGATCGAAACCAAACTCACCAAAACCCGCCAACTCAAACAAGGCATGATGCACGAATTACTAACAGGTAGAATAAGACTAATCGACAAAGGCTAACCCCATGACCATCAACACCTCAGACCTCCCCGAAGCCCTACAAAAGCTCTTCCTAGAAATTGAGCAAACGAGCCAGCCCGTCACCGTTACTCACGAAGGAAAAGCGATCGTCATCATCACCCCCGCCCGCCCTCAAAAAACTCGTCCATCTTTCGGTTTCATGAAAGGTCAAGGCGAAATTTTAGGTGACATCGTTTCTCCGATCGAACTGGGTCAAGACTGTCTTGCCAGCCCTAACATCCAAATTAGGTGACAATTAAGCTATATCGGGACGATAATAAGTCCATCTAGCTTAGACACCCACCATGGACAGCATTAGCAAACCCGAACGCGCCACCCAAAATCGAGTAATCGCCCTCTTCCAAACCGAACTCAACTACCACTACCTCGGCAACTGGCAAGACCGATCGGGCAACAGCAACATCGAAGAAACCCTCCTCAGCGACCACCTCACCCGCCAAAACTACACCCCCGCCCAAATCACCCAAGCCCTCTACAAACTCCGCACCGAAGCCAACAAACCCACCCGCAGCCTCTACGACAACAACAAAGCCGTCTACGCCCTCCTCTACTACGGCATCCAAGTCAAAACCAGCCCCAGCCAACCCACCGAAACCATCCAACTGATCAACTGGAAAACCCCAGAAACCAACCACTTCGCGATCGCCGAAGAAGTCACCATCCAAGGCAAAAAACAAAAACGTCCCGACATCATTCTCTACATCAACGGCATCGCGATCGCCATCATCGAACTCAAAAACAGCCGCACAGACATCGGCAAAGGCATCCGTCAAAGCCTCACCAACCACCAGCCCGAATTCATTCAAAGCTTCTTCAGCACCATTCAACTCATCCTCGCCGGAAACGACTCCGAAGGACTACGCTACGGCACGATCGGCACCGAAGATAAATACTTCCTCACCTGGAAAGAAGACGAAACCGACAACACCCACTACAAACTCGACAAATACCTGCTCAAACTCTGCACCAAAACCCGCCTCCTCGACCTCATCCACAACTTCATCCTCTTCGACGCAGGCAAAAAGAAACTCCCCCGCGTCCACCAATACTTCGGCATCAAAGCCGCCCAACCCCACATCCGCGATCGTCAAGGTGGCATCATCTGGCATACCCAAGGCAGCGGCAAAAGCATCACCATGGTCCTCCTAGCCAAATGGACCCTCGCCAATCATCCCAACGCCCGCATCGCCATCGTCACCGATCGGACCGAACTCGACCAACAAATCCATGACGTATTCACCGATGCAGGCGAAACCATCTATCGCACCCGCAGCGGCAGCGACCTAATGGCCCAGCTCAGCAAACCCACCCCCCGACTCCTCTGCTCCCTCGTCCATAAATTTGGTCAACGCCACCTCAAAGACAAAGACTTTGACCAATTCATCACCGATCTCGAAGCCCAACCCAGCCAAGCGATCGGCGACATCTTTGTATTTGTCGATGAATGTCACCGCACCCAAAACGGCAAACTCCACCGCACCATGAAAGCCCTCATGCCCAACGCCACCTTCATCGGCTTCACAGGCACCCCCCTCCTCAAAAAAGACACCAAAACCAGCCTCGAAATCTTTGGCAAATACATTCATACCTACAAATTCAGCGAAGCCGTCGAAGATAAAGTCGTCCTCGATCTGATCTACGAAGCCCGCGACATCGACCAAACCCTCGGCTCCGAAACCAAAATTGATGCCTGGTTCGATGCCAAAACCCAAGGACTCAACGACTGGCAAAAAGCCACCCTCCGCGAAAAATGGGGCACCATGCAAAAAGTCCTCAGTTCCCGATCGCGCATCGATCGCGTTGTTCAAGACATCATTTTCGACTTCAGTGTCAAACATCGATTGAATAACGATCGGGGAAACGCCATCCTCGTCGTCGCCAGCATTTACGAAGCCTGCAAATACTACGAACGCTTCCAACAAACCGCCTTCAAAGGCAAATGCGCCGTCATCACCTCCTACAATCCCCAAACCCAAACCATCACCACCGAAGACACCGGAGCCAACACCGAAACCGACAAACAATTTATCTACAACCTCTACACCGACCTCACCAAAAACATTTCCCCCAAACCCAACCAAACCAAAGCCGAAACCTACGAATTAGACGCTAAAGATAAATTCAAAACCCAGCGCGCCAACATGAAGCTGCTGATCGTCGTAGATAAGTTGCTCACAGGCTTTGATGCCCCAAGCTGCACTTACATCTACATTGATAAAAGTATGCAAGACCACGGACTCTTCCAAGCCATCTGTCGCACCAACCGTCTCGACGGCGAAGACAAAGACTTTGGCTACATCGTCGATTACAAAGACCTCTTTCGCAAAGTTGAAAACGCGATCGCCGTCTACACCTCCGAACTCGACCATTCTGACGGCGGCACCGACTCCGAAATCCTCCTTCAAGACCGTCTTCTCAAAGGCCGCGATCGTCTTGATAACGCCCTCGAAGCCCTCCATTACCTCTGTGAACCCGTCCAACCGCCGAGAGACGACCTCGCCCATATTTGTTACTTCTGCGGCAACACCGAAATCCCCACCGATCTACAAGATCGCGAACCGCAACGCACAGAATTCTACAAAGCAACAGCCACCCTTCTCCGTAGCTATGCCAGCATTGCCGACGAACTCGAAGCCGCAGGCTATAGCCCCCCAGACATTGCCCGCATCAAACAAGCCACCAAACAATACACCGATCTCCGGGAAGTCATCCGCAAAGCCAGCGGCGAAACCCTCGACCTCAAACCCTACGAATCCGACATGCGGCACCTAATCGATACCTACATCGAAGCCAGCGAACCCCGCAAAATCTCGCCCTTCGACACCATGCCCCTCCTCGAAATCATCACCAAAATCGGGATTAATCAAGCGATCGATGAACTTCCCCAGGGCATCCGCAGCAATCAAAAAGCCGTCGCCGAAACCATTGAAAACAACGTCCGCAGCAAAATTATCAAAGAAAATCTCAGCGACCCAGCCTACTACGCCAAAATGTCCGATCTCCTCGACGAAATCATCGAAGCCCGCAAACAAAAAGCGATCGCCTACGAAGACTACCTAAAACGCATCGCCGAACTCGTCAAAAATGTGGAATCTGGTAAAGACAATGACCTACCACACCAACTCGATAGTCCCGGCAAACAGGCAATTTATAACAGTCTCCGCAGCCCAACGATCGGGGGAAAGGTCGCCGAACCCAGCACAATCTACACCACCGTAAACGAAACGACCGAGATTGATTTAGCCCTCAAAATCGACCAAACTATTCAACATATTCGTCCCGACGACTGGCGAGACAACGATGGTCCCAAAGAGCAGATGATAAAAGCCGCACTTTATGGCATTCTGCAAGATGTCGATCGGGTCGAAGGCATCTTCCTCATCGTCAAACAGCAACCCGAATATTAAATGGGTGCCAAATCATGGATCTACAAACTATTCAAACCCATCAAATTCAACTGGGCGAGATCACCATAGAGGTTGTGCATAAAGACATTAAAAACATTCACCTCAGTGTCAATCCGCCGCAAGGTGCTGTACGAATCTCAGCGCCACTCCGTATGGAATTAGAGCGAATTCGCATCTTTGCCATCTCAAAACTCACCTGGATCAAACAACAGCAATCCAAACTCTCTAATCAACTCCGTGAAGCACCTAGGGAATATCTCGATCGGGAAAGCCACTATCTTTGGGGCGATCGTTATCTTCTCAACGTCATCGAAAAAGATGCGGCACCGCAGATCCATTTAAAGCATCGCACGATGAATTTACAAGTTCGCCCTGGCAGCGATCGATTCAAAAAACATGCAGCCCTTGATGCGATCTATCGCCGCGAACTCAAAGCCGCCATTCCCCCGATGATCGAAAAATGGGGAAAACTCATGGGCGTGAACGTTAGAGGTTTTACAATCCGCAAAATGAAAACCAAATGGGGGAGTTGTAGCCCCGCCGCCCAAACCATTCGGCTCAACCTAGAACTTGCGAAAAAACCGAGAGAATATCTTGAATATGTCATCGTTCACGAAATGGTACACCTGCTTGAACCCACCCATAACCAACGCTTTATTGCCTTAATGGACCAATTCATACCGCAATGGCGACACTACCGCGAAGCGCTCAATCGATTACCCTTACGAAACGAAACTTGGGTGAATTAAAACCTGGGATCGTACCCAGAAAATTAACGAATTAGGGTAAAATTAGGACATGTGTTCTCTCAAATTCGCTAAAAGTTCAACTTAAAAATTTAACTATGTAAGCATTTTATTTGGCCTTCTAAGCTAATAATTCGAGTTTGATTTACCCCATCCGCTTGTGGGAATTGAGCGATTATCTTAGAAGTCTTGTACTGATCTGGATTTTGTATTGTGTTTCGGACGTTTTTAAGTCATGGAATTGTTTGTCGATCGTATTCCGTCTGAGATTGGGACTGTGGTAGTGGTGACGAATGGGGTTGAGCTTTGTGCTGTGGATTTTGAGGATTTTGCACCTCGGATGCATGAGTTATTGGCAAAACAATATCCGCTTTTTGAACTTACGCCTCAAGTGAATCCATTGGGAGTAAGCGATCGGTTGGAAGCCTATTTTCAGGGAGACTTTGCGGCGTTGAATGATATTCCGGTCAGTCCGGGTGGAACTGACTTTCAACAGGAAGTATGGTTCAATTTACGGTCCATTGCGCCCGGTACGACGATTACTTATGGGGTGTTGGCCGATCGGTTAAGGAAGCCCAAGTCTGCACGAGCGGTGGGAATGACGAATTCATTAAATCCTATTGCAATTGTATTACCCTGTCATCGGGTGATTGGTGCAAATGGGAAGTTGACCGGCTATTCGGGCGGTCTCGATCGTAAACGTTGGTTGTTGCATCATGAAGGTTGGGGCCAAGAAGAGGTTCAGCTTGCATTGCTATTTACTTGATCGCTATTACCTGTCGCAATGAATGAGTTTTCCGCGATAGGATTTTTCTTGAATCATTTGGACAGGCAAGTATTCTGTAGAACATTCATAGCCAAGATGTTCCATTGCGCGATTGAATTTATTATGGTGGCCGCGACCGGGATCGACAATACAAATTTCGGCATGGGGTCTGGCGTGACGATCGATGAAGTCGGAAAGTAGTTCTGGATGTGCTTGTTCATATAAAACATCACTCCCAATAATTAAATCAAACTTTCCGAGTAATGGATTTTCAGTTAACCAATTGCCTGTTTGAAACGGTAACGGTGGTAAATCATTGAGCATTATATTTTCATTTAGAAAGCTTTCGACCATGGGGTGATAGTCGCTGGCGGTGATGTCAACATGGCGCTGGTGCATGGTGAGACTGGCGATCGCAAGCCCACAGCCAATTTCTAAAACACGTTTACCATCAGTATCAAAATGAATCATTGCATTGGTTAATGCTAATGCTGATGGCCAAACAATTCCAAACAATGACCATTGAGATGATGAAATGCCCATGTCTTCGGCAATGCCATCAGGA
>JAJAYH010000346.1 GCA_026786325.1 Alkalinema sp. CAN_BIN05
CGATAGCATATCCAGATCCTCCAAACTTCATCGAAAGCCGCCCCGCCACCGTCAAACTCACCCGATCGATTCCACCTGAGAACAAACAACTTCTGAAAACCCAACTCGGCTTTGAAGGCTATACCCTGAATGAACTCATCCCCCGCAAAACCCGCCGAGCCACAATGGTCAACTGGCTCCTCAGTTATGCCACTATTCACAATATCCCTCTAAACTAATTCATTCACAATTCTCAATTCAAAATGTCCTACGATTGGCTAGAATCATCCCTAAAAACAATTCATAAAGCAGGTTGGTACAGAACTACCCGAGCTATCACATCTACCGTCGGAAATTGCATTGAAGTGAACGGGAAACAATACATCAATTTTTCCAGTAATGACTATCTCGGCCTTGCTAATGATTACCGATTAAAAAACGCCGCGATCGCCGCCATTCAAGGCCACGGCACAGGCACAACAGGCTCTCGGCTAGTGACAGGACATAGAGCATTGCACGATCAATTGGAACAAAGCATTGCAGCCCTAAAAGGGACCGAAGCGGCTCTTGTGTTTAGCTCTGGATATAGTGCAAATATTGGAACAATAGCGGCGATCGTGGGAAAACGTGATTTGATTTTGAATGACCAATACAATCACGCTAGTCTTCGCAGTGGCAGCGCGTTATCAGGTGCGACTTGTTTCGATTATCAGCATTGTAGTATACCAAATCTTCGAGAACAGCTTGAGAATCATCGATCGCACTTTGCAAAATGTCTCATTCTCACCGATAGCGTCTTTAGTATGGACGGAGATCTCGCGCCTTTAAGTGAAATTTTAGATCTCGCCGTTGAATTTGACAGTATGGTTTTAGTTGATGAAGCCCACGCAACAGGGGTTTTAGGACGATCGGGGGCAGGTGGTATTGAAGCCTGTAATTGTACAAATCGACCCGTCATTCAAATGGGAACCTTGAGTAAGGCGATCGGGTCTCTCGGTGGATATATCGCGGGATCTGCAATCTTGATTGACTTTTTAAAAAACCGTGCGCCAAGCTGGATTTACACCACAGCCCTCTCGCCCGCTGACACCGCCGCCGCTCTAGCGGGTATTGAAATCATTCGCACTGAACCCGAAGGGCGGGATAACCTTTGGCGCAATATCCGATCGTTACACAATCAATTCAATCTAGATCAATTCGATCCAATTCAAACATTCCCATCAGATTCGGCCATTGTTTGTATTCCGCAACCGACAGTTGAGGATGCCTTAAAATTCAGCCAACACCTACAAAACTCCGGCATTTTCGCCCCGGCCATTCGTCCACCCACCGTGCCGACTAGTCGAATTCGCCTAACCCTAACAGCCACCCACACCCCAGATCAAATTGAGGTACTTTGTATGGCCATCCGATCTTACTTATCGTAGAGGGCTGTTCAAAAGTCTTTGCGCTGGTATCCAAAATCTCGATCCCCCTAAATCCCCCTTGAAAAGGGGGACTATGATTTGAGTTTTGATGTCTCTTGAAAAGGGGGACTATGAGTTCAATTCTGGTTCCCCCTTTTCAAGGGGGTTAGGGGGATCGGGTCTCAATTCTCACAACCCTCCATTTTAAAACATCATCTTAGTCTTCGTAGGGCGTTAGAATTTCATATCCCGTATCTGTCACCGCGATCGTATGTTCGTATTGTGCAGAAAGTTTTTTGTCTTTCGTAATCGCCGTCCAATTATCTTTCAATAACTTCACCTCAAACCTGCCTTCATTGATCATCGGCTCAATAGTAAAAACCATTCCACGCCTCATCTTCTTGCCATCACCCCATTCGCCATAATGGGCAATTTGGGGTTCGGTATGAAATACATTACTAATGCCATGACCGACAAAATCTTGCACCACACTAAAGCCTTGCGACTCAGCATATTCCTGAATCGCTGCGCCAATGTCGCCAATGTGATTGCCCGGTTTCACTTGTTCAATACCAAGTTGACGGCATTTTTTAGTGACTTCGACTAAACGCTTTGCCGTCGCGGATGGTTCGCCTAGCAAATACATCCGAGATGTATCGCCATGATAGCCTTCAACAATCAGCGTCACATCAATATTCATAATGTCGCCATCTTTTAAAATCTGCTTAGGACTGGGGATGCCATGACAAACAACCTCATTGACACTGGTGCAAATCGATCGGGGGAAAGCCTTACGATCGCCATCTGCGCCATATCCCAAAGGAGCGCTTTTTGCCCCATGAGCCTTGGTCCAGCGTTCTGCTTCATCATTCAATGATTGGGTACTGACACCAATTTTGACAAATGCTTCTAAATGCTTCAATAGCTTGGCCGCCAAATGACCTGCGACCCGCATTTTTTCGATTTCACGTTTTGAGAGAAGAGTAATTTGCCCTGTCATAACCCCAGTATCCAATCCTATATAAATCCATTTAACGTGATCTACAAGGATACAGGAGAGCGTACCCTATCCACGACGATCGTCCCTTGATTTTTGAGGAATGAATTTCGACTTGAGTCACGTTCTCAACCTGATCCATAAGCAACGACGTGAGTCGATTAAATTCCGCAATCACACCCTTAAAAGTTTCGAGTGGCAAACAATCCAAAAATGATGGAGATACGCAGCTATCACTCCACAATATTGGAAATAGGCCAATACTTTCCGTAAATACTCCAAAGCACTGACATCCACTAAGTCCACCATGCCCAGACGCAACTGGTTGTCCATCAATAAAAGTGGCAAGACTTGATGGTAAAGACAAGCTTCAAAGGGCAACACCTGATCGATTAACGAAAAAATAGTATCCCGATCGGTGCCTGCCGGAATATCGGGAGTTACGCCAGCCTTCATTGGCTTATATCCAGTCGAGCGCGCAAAATATAAGCCAACTCGGCAACAAGTTACGCCATTGCACGCATTACCACTGCACGGGTTGCAAGAAGTCAGCGACTTAGGAGAACATCGTTCAGTTTTCCACTGCGATAACCTTCCAAATCCAACATGATGTACAGAAAGCCAAATTGTTTAAGCTGCTCCGTCAGCAAAGGCAAATTCGTGGTGAGAATGAAGTCTTGAATTTGGTCAGGCATTACTTCAATCCGGGCGGTGTCACCATCCGATCGGACCCGCAAATTTTTCCAACCCAGTTTCCGTAAGTAGAGTTCCGATCGGCCCACACGCTGAAGCTTTTCGACGGTAATCATTTCGCCGTAAGGAAACCGTGAACTGAGACAGGGTTGTGCGGGTTTGTCCCACCAAGGTAAATCTAAATGTCTAGACATCTCGCGCACTTCAAATTTAGTAATACCAAGTTCAGCCAGGGGCGATCGGGCACCGCGTTCTTTGGCCGCTTGAATTCCGGGTCGATAGTCGCGCAGGTCATCCGCATTCACGCCATCTACCACGTAAGCAAATCCCCGATCGATCGCCATGGGTTTCAAGGTGTCGTGCAGTTCGCTTTTACAAAAATAGCAGCGATTAATTGGGTTGCTGGTGTAGTTGGGATTGTCCATTTCGTGCGTAGCGACGACCTCGTGACGAATGCCGATCGCTTGGGCTTGGGTGGCGGCATCATCCAAATCTTCAGGTAACAAAGACGGCGATTCGGCGGTGATGGCGAGGGCACGATCGCCCAAAATGTCATAGGCGACTTTCGCGACTAATGTGCTGTCAATTCCACCAGAGTAGGCAATTAATGCCTGTTCCATATCTTGAAACAGAGCAGTGAGTTGAGTCAGTTTTTCGAGGGTGGTGAGCGATGCAATCATGGAGGTTAATGGAGATTAGCGGCTATTGCCTGAGATTATTGATCATTATTCTAGAACTCTCTGCGAGAGAAAATAAGCGATGTCCCTGTTAGCACCAAAAGGGTATAAAGCAAACCATAGCCAACACTTGTGAGTAAGGCCATTGGCGAGGGAATTAGGTGATAAACCACTTGGTTTTTTAGATCTAAGCGACTGAGATCAGGCAATAACAGGTAAAGCCAACCCGCAACTTTTTCAATCATGGGATTCTGCGAAAGCTTGGAAAATTTAACCATGCCAGAACTAGAAATACCCATGAGATAAATGGCTAAGGTCATCAACATGGCAAGAAGCGAACTGGTGAATACTCCGAAAAATAATGCGATCGCGGTGATTAAGGAAAGCTGAATGCACAATAATCCTGAACAAATCAAAAGTTCAACGGGGACAACAGAAATCTTATTGACGACCATGACTCCGTAATACATAACGGTCATGAGTGCCACCATCAACACCAACACAGCACTCAGACCCAAATGTTTGCCTAGAACAAATTCGGTTCGGCTGACGGGTTTGGCGACAAGAACGAAAATCGTTCGATTTAGAATTTCTTTATTAATCAATCCGGTGCCGACAACAATCGCCAACAGTACACCGAGGATTTGCATCGCAGCCAATCCTAAATCGGGTAAAATCTTGGCTTCTGTTGCGGCGGCGATTTCCGGCAACAAGCGGGCGGCCACTAACAAAAATGCGCCGTACAAAATTAAGGTGTACAGAATTCGATCGCGCACTACTTCAAGAAATGCATTAGACGCGATCGTTAAAATTCGAGGAATCGAAACAAACATGGCAACGTCCGACCCACTAGGTCCAAACACAATAGTTCTAACTCAACACGTCCAATACGATACCCTAAACCTTCTTCGTTAAACCTTCTTTATGAATGACGTTGTATCTTTTGCATCAGCACACTTCAGTGTTCCAATTACCTTTGTTTCAACAATAGCTGATTTATCACGGCGACTAAAGGTCCGTTTGGGGACGAGTTCGCAGCGCTTGCTGACGGTGTAGGGCGCTTGGCTTGCGGTTGGGCCTTTCCAAGTTGCGTTCAGCACCAGATTATAATAGGCCCCAGAATCATAGGTGTCTGCATCGACTTTACCGGAAAGTGTCCAGAGATCCATTTCACCGCCGCCTAGCTTATTTCTTAGACGAGATTGAACATTCCTTTCGAGGTCAGTTGTCCATTGATTACTCACCTTACTTTCAAACAACCAGCGTTCAATGGCGGACCAGCTTTGATTATTGAGCCGATCGCGCAACTCACTTTCCGCCGCATTCAATACTTCACGTCCACGGGAAACTGGAATGTTGGGTTGGACTCGGACGACAAATGAACTACGACTAAAATCTTCGGCCATTAAACTCGGATATAGATTCAGCCAGCCTTGCAGTAGGAAATAAAACTGAAACCAACAGGCAATTAGTAAATGACTCAAAAC
>JAJAYH010000347.1 GCA_026786325.1 Alkalinema sp. CAN_BIN05
AGGCCGTTCCAATGGATTGATTGGGAGCGGTGGGCGGTTTACCATTCCTTTGTTCCGATGACTTGGGCAAACAACCCAGATGCAAGATAGAATACGCCACAAACACTAAACACCAATGGGCTTTAATGGCTGAAAATGAACGGGTGCGATATTCATCAAGTCCAAGCAGTTGCTTACTATCCCGGTAAAAGGTCTCAATCGGCCAGCGTTGTAAGTATTGAATGATAATCTGTTTCGGATGATGGTCCGTCCGGTTGCTAATCAAGACCGCATAGGTTCCCGTCAATTCCGGGTTACTAAAGTTAATCACCAGTCGGACCTTACCCAGCCCATCAAGCCGTACACAAAGTGTAAAACACCAGTAGGTCTGTGATGCCATTTTCACCTCCTGAAATGACGTTATGGGAATCAGAGGCACCAAATCCTCGACCTTGATCTGAGGCGGTAAAGCAATCGGATTTCCCTGTCCATCGTTGAGTTGAAAACTACTTGTATTTAAATTACGATTCCGTTTGATTAAACTGACCCAATCAATTTTGTATTTTAAGAACCACTGCACTAAATCTGGACTCAAGTACCAGCTATCCATCAAAACAGTTTTGAACGGGAGCTTCTGCTCCAGCGACTGACTCAACAGCATCTTCGCAATATCAATCTTGGTCCGAAATTGCTCATGTAGTCGCTTAAATTCGGGGTCCAGTTCCAATAATTGGGCATCCCATACTTTATGAATTTTCGCGCGGTCTTTCGCTTTGTTCGGAATCGTCACCGCCGGGAAATGTTGTCCCATAAACCCGGCCCATCGGGTCACACTCTCATAGCGACGATAAACTTCTGCTTCAACGGGAAAGCGGACGGCCCCGCTAAGATAGTAGCTCGTGACCAAATTATGAGCTAATGGATAGCTCCCGTCACAATGGTCATAATGACGCTCGACATACTCAAATAAACTCCCCACATGTTCGCATAACGTATCATCTAAGATTAAGAATGAATCCTGCGTAGCGGCTCGAATACCTAGGGTTTCAGACAGCATATATTGAATCCGAAACCGATTCACAGCTTGGGTATCCCAGGGTGATTCACTCATAAATCGTGACAGATTACTCTTGTCTGCACTATCTAAAATACAGCGGCTGATGTTGGATAGGCTTTTGTTTTCCAACACAATCAGTCCTGTCAGGTAGTTCTGAAAATTTTCGTATTGGCGAACATCATTAAACAAGTGTCGAAAGGCTGGAGCATGGCTCTTCACGATGGGTGCGGCTGCGACGATTGGAAGTTGCATATGCCCTCTGATACCAGTGAACAAGAATAGATCCTATACATTATTATCGCACCATCTTTTTTTTCGTCACACCACAACACTCAAGTTATAACTTTAGCTAAGCGAGAAGGAGATAAGTTCATGGGTAAGTCACTCCGGGAGAAACTGAATCAATTACCTCAAGACCGACAAGATAGGATTCGGCAACAGGCAGAACAATGGATTGCGGAAGATCCTATTTTGCAAGATTTACGATCGTCCATGACCGCTGTGGCATAGCAATAGTACGATCGCCCCTCACAGACTTGGAGACGATCGTACTCCCCTCAAACCAATCCCAAATGCTTCTGTAAAGCAACACGCATCGTCGTAACCGGAACCTCTGACTTCCCCGTCCAAATCTTCAACGCCGCCGCACCTTGTTGAACCAGCATTTCCAGACCATCGATCGCCGTGGCACCCTGAACTTCTGCCTGTCTTAGAAACTCAGTTGGATTCGGCGTATAAATCAAATCGTAAGCGATCGCACCAGCTTTAATCTTTTGGGCCTGTATTATTGTTAATGGTGACGCATCAACGTTCGGAGCCATTCCAATGGGCGTACTATTCACAATCAAATCAGCATTCGCAAGAGTATTATCTAACGTATCCCAAGTATTAACCGTTAGCCTTGACGCAACCGATTCAAAACTATTAAAACTTGCGAGAAAGTCCTGAAGTTTGTTTGAATCTCGTCCAATCACTTGAATACTTTTCAAACCAAGCTCTGCACAACCCACCACCACCGCCCGCGCTGCACCACCATTTCCCAGAACAATGGCATTCTCCTCTGACCAATCCCGATTCATTTCCTGCAAAGGCGAAACAAACCCTTCCACATCAGTATTCGTCCCATACCAGCCCTGTGCTGTTTTCCAAACCGTATTCACCGCACCCACTGCCGTCGCCAATTTACTAATATGAACTAGTTCTGACATAATGGTCTGCTTATGGGGAATTGTCACACTAAATCCCTGAACCCCGATCGCCCCAAACCCAGTAACAGCAATCGATAAAACGGATTCTTCAATGGGAAATGCAACATAAATAAAATCACTATCCATCTCTTCAAGCGCTGCATTATGCATCACCGGAGATAACGAATGCCCAATAGGATTGCCAATCACACCCAGTAATCTAGTTTTCCCAGAAATTCTCATTTAAAATTCTCATTTCTTAATTCTGAAGTTCCTTGGAAATCTCCAATAGCACTTTCATCAATACTAATTTCAGGCAAATCCTCAATAGGAGTTTCTTGGGAAATTCCCTCGCCCTTGACGGTATAAAACTCAGGTTTCACACGCAAAATTGGCAGATTGGCAACGAGCGAAGTGACCCTACTTCTATTCTCTAAGGTAAAGTCCATCGCATCTGAATCAAGATCAACATACTTAGACATCACGGCAAGAATCTCCTGGCGCATAGATTCGATCATCTGCGGCGTGAGGTCCGATCGGTCGTGAGCCAAGATAAGCTTTAGACGATTTTTTACTTCCTGACGACTATTACGATCGTTCAGGGTCGGGAAGATTTTTTCAAGAAGTTCAATTAACATGGCGAAGTTGGGGAGAAATATCAAAATTGGCTCTAGATGGGCCTTGTGAAAAAGCTTTTAATCTTGGATAGAAGATCATCTTTAACCGTTAGGTCCAGAAATTCAACTTTTTCACCGTCCAGCCGTCGAGCAATGTTTTCAAAGGCCGTCCCTGCTTGGGTCGGAGTTCCAGAAAGCACCAAAGGTTCGCCTTTATTTGTCGAAACAATCACTTTCTCATCCTCGGGCACTACGCCCAACAATGGAATAGCTAAAATTTCCGTCACATCATCCACAGACATCATGTCATTCACCGCTACCATCTTGGGACGGATGCGATTGATGATTAAGCCTGACTTTTTAATATTATTTGCTTCCAACAACCCAATCACCCGATCGGCATCGCGCACCGCAGAGATTTCGGGAGTCGTGACCACTATTGCCTCAGTCGCCGCTGCGATCGCATTTTGGAATCCCATTTCAATCCCGGCTGGCGAATCCACTAACACGTAGTCAAATACCTTGGTCAATGCCGAAATCAACTGTCGCATCTGAGCCGGATTAACCGAATCTTTGGTACGGTTTTGGGCAGCCGGAAGCAGGACCAGATTGCCGCGTCGCTTATCTTTGACTAGTGCTTGCTCTAGACGACATTGGCCCGATAAAACATCGACCGCCGTATAGACAACGCGATTTTCTAGCCCCAATAGCAGGTCTAGATTACGCAAACCAAAATCAGCATCAACGACGACGACCTTGCGGTTGCGTTGTGCAAGGGCCATGCCAATGTTGGCCGTGGTGGTGGTCTTGCCGACTCCACCCTTTCCCGAAGTGATAACGATTACGCGCCCCATGAGCCAGCCGGATTAGTTATAAATGTCTATAGAATATACGTTAAAACGAGATGCGTTAGGTGATTCATGTCAGCACAAGTTACACAGACAGATCTCTTTCGCTATACCCCGCCCGATTTAGCCCGTACTGCAAAGCGAATTTTGCTCAAACCAAACCTTGGGTATCCCGTCGCAGCACCCGTTACGGTCAGTCTAGGCGTTCTTAACAGCGTTCTCAAGTCGCTACGTACAATCAACCCTACGGCAGAGATCTTGATTGTCGAGGGGGTTTGTTCGCCCGTTAGCTTGAGTCAAATTGTGGCTAAACATGGCGTGTATTCCGTTTTAGATGCTGGAATGCAGATTCTAGATGCGGATGAGTTGGAGGTAATCGAATATGAAAATCTCTCGCCCGCGATCGTGAGATTCAAAACAATGTGGGCACCAAGGCTATTGCAAGAAGTGGACTGTCGCATTTCGCTCGGGACATTCAAGCGCACAATTCTCAAAGATGAGGTATTGATTTCGGCATCGCTGAAGAATCTCTACGGATTGTTTCCCCGATCGCATTACAAAGCCCGCAGCGGTAATTCACGAGGTCAACTTCATCGGCCATCGGTGCCATTGGTTTTGCAAGATGTTTATTTTACGATCGGGCACTTATTTGATGGCTCAGTGATTGATGCGGACGAGCGTTTAATTAGTCGGGATTGGAAACCGGATAAAGGCGATAAGGTCAAGAGCGATCGAATTTTCTGGGGCAATGATTTGCTGGAGGTCGATGCGTTAGCTTGTGAAACGTTAGGAGAAGAGATTCCAAGTTATTTGAAGGCGATCGAAAAACTCCGTGGCGTATTTTAACTCTCTTTTTCAAAGGCTTGAATCGCTTCGATCGTCCATCCGCTGATACGGGCGATCGTTTGATGACTACCGCATCTTCACAGTTCCTGCTGTGCAATTAGCGAGTGGCTCATTG
>JAJAYH010000348.1 GCA_026786325.1 Alkalinema sp. CAN_BIN05
AAGGTCGCTGGATCGGGTTGATTGAGCGCAGCATCAAGTTTAATTCGCTCTGGCAAATCGGGATTCGCTAGGAAACTAGAACCAAAGGCAACAGCATCAATCTGTCCCGCATCAATGGCAATAGTGGCTTCGGCGGCGGTATATCCCATATTGCCGATCAGTATTCCTTTGTAGTGGGCACGGATCGGAGTCAAGATATCCCCATGCTGCTTTTGAGCAAAATCACTCCGCATCACATGCAGATAAGCAAGATTGTAATCATTGAGTTTGGTTGCTAGCCAAATAGACAATCCGATCGGATCGCTATCGATCATGCTGTTGAAACTATTGAGCGGTGAGATCCGCAAGCCCACACGATCACTACCTACAACGTCGGAGACCGCTGCAATCACTTCAAGCAGTAACCTCGATCGGTTTTCGATCGAGCCGCCATAAGCTCCTCCCGTCCGATGATTCGAGCCATCCCGCAGAAATTCATCCAACAAATAACCATTTGCACCATGCACTTCCACACCATCGAAACCTGCGGCTTTCGCATTGACTGCCGCTTGCTTAAAACCATCTAAAATGACGGGAAGTTCGTCATCATGCAGTTCTCGCGGCATCACGTAGGGCTTTTTGCCTTCTGGGGTATGCACTTCACTATCTGTAATCGCGATCGGGCTGGGCGCAACAGGCTGCTGACCATCGTTAAATAGGGGATGACAAGCCCGACCGCCATGCCAAATTTGCAGAAAAATCCGACCGCCAGCAGCATGAACTGCATCTGTAGTCTTCTGCCACCCGGCGACCTGGGCCTCGGAGTGAATTCCCGGTTCGTGCCAAAAAGCAGAGTTACGGATCATAATCATTGTTGCTTCAGCAATAATCAATCCAGCACTGGCACGTTGGGCATAATATTCAGCCATTAAACTACTTGGTAAATGCCCATCTTCGGCACGAGAGCGGGTGAGTGGAGCCATCAGAATTCGATTTGGCAGCGTTAGAGTACCCATCTGGAGGGGTTTGAAAAGAATATTCATAACCTTATATAGTCTTCTGGTTAGAAGCGAGGTCGGTGGGGTGTTCTTGAATGGACATGATATCAATCCTTATAATTTTATTAATCAGTAAGTATAAATTGCGATCGCTTTAATATTAAAGCGATCGCAACATCATCTAAAAGCGATCGAAGTCGCGCAAGATAAATACGGCACTAGCATTAATTTTGACGATAAACTCCAAAGTCTATAGGGGATTGCGTTTACCTACACCCGCATCGCCACCCACCACCTGGTATCCATCGATAAAATCCCAAATATAAACCTTCCGATTTAGCTGTTTTGTCACCTTTTAAATCGTTGCTTCTAGTCTTTCGTCATCCAGCGAAACAATATAAATTAAAGGACAACTAGCAGGCAAGATCAAATCTAGTTCGACGGCAAAGGTCGTATACCCATATGATACGGGTATAGTAGAAATCAGTTAGATTCTACAGCTTTTCGCAAAAATGGAGCTGAAATGGAATTATCGCTCTTGCTGTGAACCTGAATCCTGACACAATAATTAATCCTAAGCGGGCTGCTTCGCAATGTGAAATTTACGACCCAAAAACAAAGTGATTACTTGTAGTACCGCAATCACAATCAGTCCGTGACCCGCAAATTTATGGAGTTGACTGTTCAAAGCTTGATTTGTTGCGGAGTCGCTAGAGAGGGCAATTCCCGTAGGGCTTGCTAGCAGAACCAACAAAAAAGTTGCAATTACCAGAAATGCAGCACTACGCTCTATGAGATATTGATACTTTAAATCTTTCATGTGCGATTCAGTCGCGATTATCTCTGTCATGTTTTGATCTTTCACGTTTTTGTCCATGTAAAAATAGTTTGTTAACCTTCATGGCTGTGACTGTAACATCTTGGTGTTTGAAATTGCGTTTGATTGACGTATAAATTAGTTGAGTTGTATAAAAACTAAATAACTCTTTACATAAGAACTTGGTGAGCGTAGATTACGCTAAAACAGCGACAATGCTAGGCAGTTTATTATCGCCTAGCTCTCGGTGTTGGTCATGATTTTGTTGCCTTAAATAGTATGGTTCAGGGTTAGCGATTCAAGCATTGTCTAAACCTGAGTAATCAATAGCGTCTCCACTATTAATATGGCAAACCACTGTATTATTCAGAGTATGAACTGTATGAATTGCGTTATAGAACGTATGGAAAATCGATTGATATTAAACCTCTAGCCCGCATTGACCGATCGTTTATGCTTTAGCCACTTCTCTAGTTCGATCGCCCCACAGACCACAATACTCAAGCCGAGACAGAGGCAGAGATCGATCGGCGATAGCGATGTTGTCTGGAACACAGCTTGCAAAACTGGAATATAAATCACTGCCATTTGCAATCCAACTGTCAGGATGACGGCTCCCAATAGTGGTTTGTTTGAGAGTAAGCCAATACGCCATAGAGCATCACGATCGGACCTCATAGCTTCAGCCATTCCCACCCGCGATAAAGCCAGAGTTGTGAATACCATGGTTTGCCAGATCGTCTGCCCCGTAGACCAATAGCGATACCCGACAGCCAGCAAAATCAATCCGAGAAATAGTCCGATCCAAACGATTCCTCGACCCACGCCCCGAGAAAAAATACTCTCATCAGGATGACGCGGGGGACGACGCATGATTTTTCGTTCCGCAGGCTCTACACTCAAGGCAAGAGCAAGGAGTCCATCGGCCAATAGATTGACCCACAGAATTTGCAGCGGGATCAGCGGCAGCGGCATTCCCAAAAATGGGGCTAGCAAGATGAGCCAGAGTTCGCCAGAGTTCCCCGTTAAGGTGTACTTAATAAACTTACGAATGTTGTCATAAATAACCCGTCCTTCCTTGGTTGCAGCGACAATAGTGGCAAAATTATCATCAAGCAACACCATGTCCGCCGCTTCCTTGGCCACATCGGTGCCAGTAATGCCCATGGCAATGCCAATATCCGCTTGCTTTAATGCGGGGGCATCATTCACACCATCTCCCGTCATGGCCACGATATGCCCCTGGGTTTGCAATGCTTTCACAATATCCAACTTATTTTGGGGCGAAACACGGGCATAAACCTCGATCGTTGCCACCTGCTCGGCCAGTGCGGCGCTAGATAGTTGAGATATTTCCTGTCCAGTGAGAATACGATCGTTCGGCACAATCCCCAATTCACGGGCGATCGATTGGGCCGTTAGTGGGTTATCACCCGTGATCATTATGGGCCGAATCCCAGCATCTTGGCAGGTTAGGATTGCTTCCTTCACTTCGGGCCGCACAGGATCAATCATCCCCACCATCCCAATGAAGATTAGATTCTGTTCCAGCGGCGCTTCATCGGTATTAGTACTATTAGCATTAGTGGGCGGCGTAGCGATCGGGCGAAAGGCAAATCCTAAGACACGCATCCCATTGCAAGCAAGCTGGTCATTAGCCGCTAGAATCTTTTGTCGCCACTGGTCATCGATCGGCGTTGCTTGCCCATCCACCCAAACCTGAGTGGAAACTTCTAGCAAACTGGCTACACTTCCTTTAGTAAAGGCAATACAAGGGGCATCCCCCACAGACTCAGAGACTGCAAACTCAGAGACCACTCGTTTTAGAGCCTCTGGCATTGGCGTTGCGATCGGGGGAATGGTATGAACCGTTGTCATCCGTTTGCGCTCTGCCTCGAACGGTTGTTCTGCGATACGAGGCAACGATCGCTCTACGTTCGGTTTCCACAGTCCCGCTTGAGCCGCTGCCATCACCAATGCCCCTTCTGTCGGATCTCCAACGGCATGAAACTGCTGAGGACGATCGGGATGCGGTTCTAGGAGCGCGTCATTACAGAGTGCCGCCGCCGTCAGGAGCCATCCCAGTTCTGGATGCGTTTGTAATAGGCTAGATGTGGCGGAATCAGTCGCGGAATCGGCATTAACAACATCTTGATGCTGTGATGAGGTTAAATCAGCCTGATGACCTGCGACATCCAGAAACGTAACAGTCATGCGATTCTCGGTCAATGTACCCGTCTTATCAGAACAAATTACCGTCACCGAACCTAATGTCTCAACCGCAGGTAGCTTACGGATCAGAGCATGTTGCTTCAGCATCCGTTTTGCCCCCAATGCAAGAGAAATTGTCACCACCGCAGGCAATCCCTCTGGAATGGCGGCAACGGCCAAACTCACCGCCGTGATGAACATTAATGACAAGGCTTCACCTCGGAACAATCCCATCCCAAAAATTAAGACCACCAGGAACATCGTGATCATTGCCAGTCTGATACCGAGGTGGTCTAGCCGTTTCTGGAGTGGGGTTGATTGAGGTTGTACCGTTTGAATCGCCGTTGAAATCCGTCCTAGCTCTGTCTGGTCCCCAATGTCTGTAACAACCGCCAAGGCTCGGCCATAGGTGACTAATGTGCCCATATAGGCCATATTGCACCGATCGCCGATCGGCAAATCAGATTGCGCCAATGTCTGATCATTCTTTTCGGTTGGTTCTGATTCTCCGGTGAGCGAAGCTTCCTGAATCCGCAGGTTGACACTCTCTAGCAAACGGCTATCGGCTGGTACTAAGTTTCCAGTTTCCAGTAGGACGATATCACCGGGCAGAAGTAGGCGAGCTGAAATTTCCTGCACCCGATCGTCACGACGGACTTTAACGGTGGACACGGCCATTTTTTTGAGGGCAGCGATCGCCTGTCCGGCCTGATATTCCTGCCGAATTCCCAGAATGGCGTTAAATGCAACAATCGTGATAATGGCAACGGCATTTGTATAGTCACGTAAGGCGATCGAGATTAGTGCTGCGACAATTAAAACCATAACCATGGTGGCCGTGAGTTGCTTCCACAGAATGTGCCAGAGGCTTTCCCCCGGCTGCTCTGTCAACTCATTGCAGCCATATTGTTTCAACCGATGGGCAACTTCCGTCGAGCTGAGGCCGCGATCGGCATTCGTATTCAATTGCTGTAGTACTTCGGCTGAATTAAGCTTATACCAAGTATTCATATTGCTATTTCTGGTATCAGAATCATCGACTGAGAAGTAAAAGATGCCTATGTCACAATGAAAAGTGATTGAGATAAGACAAAATTACAAATCTACCTAAAACAAGTCGTAGATCTTCAGGTATGAACTAAGGAACTGGTTTGTTTCTACTCAAACGTTGCTGTAAACTGCTTGATTCTTGACTCAGATTTTTAATTTCATCATCCGATGCATCTTCGACATCCACTAGCTTGTCGCGAGCATCATGTACTGCTCGAATTAATTCATCCAGCTTAAGATGCATAGCTTTCGCATCTCTGCTCTGTGTATTCTGGATTAAGAACACCATTAAAAAAGTAACAATAGTCGTGCTGGTATTAATGACGAGCTGCCAAGTATCTGAGAAATTAAAAAGAGGTCCAGTTGTAGCCCAGACAATTACGACTGTAAGCGCTATGATAAAAGCACCCGGTGTGCCGACAAGATACGATATTGTGTGTGAGAACTTTCGGAAGAAATCACTTTGCTTTGATTTAGTCAGATTTGATTTATTCATATTAGTAAGAATTGGCTTAAAAACTTAAGCATTAAACATTGAGTACTGATATAATTACAAGCAAAGCAATACCATAAAACAAATAATTAGTATACTCAATGATATCAATAATAGTAGCTCTGTATTTAAAACTAAGCATCCTCATTTAGAATTTTGTTTGCAGTACTTTAGATACACTACTAGATAAAATTTTCTCTCTATGATTGGTTTGTGTAAATAGCTAACATTCATTTAGAAAATAGGAAGTTATCGTTATGAGTATTCAAGATAAAGCTAAAGCGGCTGCTAAAAACGTGGAAGGCAAAATTCAAGAAACGATCGGCAATGTTACGGGCGATTCCAAGGACCAACTTGAGGGTAAGGCTAAACAAGTCGAAGCGACCGCTCGGGATAAAGCAGCGGATGTTGGCGAAAGAATTGACAATGCGACAGACGATGCAACTAATGATGGATCTGCAGACAAAGCCAAAGCTGCGGCTAAAAATGTAGAGGGCAAAGTCCAAGATACTTTTGGTAGATTAACGGATAGTCCTGAAGATCAACTTGCAGGTAAAGCCAAGCAAGCAGAAGCAAGTGTTCAGAACACTGCTGGTGATGTGAAAAATAAGGTGAAAAAGATGACTAAATAATTTGAAGAAATATTAATTCAGCAATCGCTCTAGGAGAATACGAATGATTACTCACCAACAGCGGGCAATGGGGACTTTTGGAACCTATACCTCTGCACAACATGCACTGCATCTTCTTCAAGATTCTGGATTCACCATGAGTCAAGTTTCACTCGTTGTAAGAGAGGCTGTTGAGTCGAGTGGTGAGGCTCAGGATGATATTCCTAGTAATAAGGCGATCGTTGAAGGTATTGTTCAGACAACCCATGTCGAACAAGGCGCAAAAGCAGGAGCCACGACGGGCACGACGATCGGTGGACTCACAGGGCTACTCGTTGGATTAGGAACATTAGCCATTCCTGGAGTCGGTCCGATTGTGTTAGCCGGGGCTGCTGCAACTGCGATCGCAACAACCTTGGCTGGCGGGGCGATCGGGGCTGCTTCAGGCGGACTATTAGGCGGATTGATTGGGGTAGGAATTCCAGAAGCGTATGCCAAGCTTTATACGGAACAAGTCGTCAATGGAGGCTATTTGCTCATTGTGGATGGAACTTCGACAGAAATGTCGAAAATCGAAGAACTATTGGTCGGGAAAGGCGTTAAAGAATTACAAATTTATAGTAGCCATGAATCTGGAAAGTATGAACTGATCTCTAGATCCGTTGTTCGAGCATAAAGCATATCAATTTGACGATCATTTAAGTCTTTAGCTTCCCCTGTGGCAATTCCAATTCTTGATTGTGAAAGATAAGTAGAGGTCCAGGTATGTTCTCAAAAATTTTAGTAGCGATCGACGACTCAGCATACAGTCAATCTGTTTTTGAACAAGCGCTGGCATTCGCAAAACTCCATCAATCCCGGCTGATGGTCCTCCATGTACTAACAACCCCAGACAATCTCTATCCAGGAGATCCCTATATTGGGATCACTCAAATCGCAATGCAAGCCTATTGGGAGCGTTGGCAAGATCGGCAGCAACAAGGGATTAGTAGGTTAAAAACCTTGGAAGCAGAAGCGATCGCTGTTGGGGTTGAGATGGAATTTACCCAAAGTATCGGGGATCCGAGCAGGATGATTTGTGACTTGGCTGAGACTTGGAAGAGTGATTTGATTGTGGTGGGACGACGCGGAGTCAGTGGGGTCAGCGAGTTTTTTGGAGGGAGTGTCAGTAACTATGTTCTTCACCATGCGCCCTGTCATGTTTTAACATTTCAAGATCAAGTGACAGCAAAGCGCCATGCAGAAGCAGAACTCTTAACCAGTGGGGCGAGAGGATAGATTTTGTGCTGTTTAGGGATGAAGATTTAATAAGACCGATATTTCCTAGCAGACCGCGCGAATAAATTGCGTTCTAGAAACGAAAGTTCCTCCGGGACGAAGAATTAGTTATAAATCTCTCTTTTCTTAGCTGCGGATCTGCTTCCTCTATTAGCCTGCAATTTATGATTCTGTTGGCGAATTCAATTCAAGCCTCAGAGCGGCACGTATAGCCCATTCGTTGTCCCAATTGCCCACCCGTGAATAAATTCCGGGCTAATAGCGAAAACCTGTTGAAACAGGTTAAAGACCTACTCTAAAAGGTTTTCAGTCCGTTTTAACGGACTTTGGCTATTAGGCTGGGATTTTAATCCCAGTGGGTGAATAACGAAGCGCGCAATTCGCTAACAGAATCATTTATTCGCGGGTGGTCTATGGCATAGACGATTGAATCAATGAATTGTCGATCTTATTAAATCCCCATTTCTAAGTTCATTTTCACGTACTCAATTGATTTAAAACGGATATTAGATTCTATGACTATCACTTCAGATCGCCCCACTTCAGAACCTTCGATTAGTGCCTACGGGAACGCCCGATCGACCATTCAAGGAAATCCCCTCAGCCCAGAAGAACTGCGCAAAATCCATGCATTCTGGTGTGCTTGCAACTACCTTGCGATCGGGATGATCTACCTGCGGGATAATCCGCTATTGAAAGAACCGCTGAAATCTGAACATATCAAAAATCGCCTCCTCGGGCACTGGGGCACTAGTCCTGCTTTAAGTATTATTTATATCCATTGTAACCGCCTGAACAAAAAATATCATCTGAATATGATTTACTTAGCCGGACCGGCGCATGGCGCACCTTGTGTTCTGGGACCCGTTTATCTAGAAGGAACCTATTCAGAAGTCTTTTCCGATAAAAGTGAAGATACAGACGGCTTACTTAACTTCTTTAAGCAGTTCTCTTTTCCGGGTGGAATAGGAAGTCACTGTACGCCGGAAACGCCAGGATCAATTCATGAAGGCGGTGAGTTAGGTTATAGTCTTTCCCATGCTTATGGCACTGTTTTTGATAATCCAGATTTGATTAGTGTGGTTGTGGTTGGTGATGGTGAAGCAGAGACGGGACCATTGGCAACCGCGTGGCATTCTAATAAATTTATCAATCCTGCTCGTGATGGTGCAGTGTTACCGATTCTGCATTTGAATGGATATAAAATTAATAACCCCACCATTCTGTCTCGCGTGAGTCATGAAGAACTCGAAGATTTATTTAAGGGGTATGGATACCAGCCCTATTTTGTAGAAGGTAGTGATCCAGAAACAATGCACCAGGCGCTCGCAGCCACATTAGAACATTGCATCCAAGAGATTCATCAAATTCAACGCGATGCCCGCAGTGGCGAAGAGGTAAAGCGATCGCGATTTCCGATGATTGTATTTCGCACACCGAAGGGCTGGACGGGACCGAAGGAAGTCGATGGACATCAAGTAGAAGGCACCTGGAGATCGCATCAAGTCCCCTTGGCGAAAATCCATGAAAATCCGGCACATCTACAACAACTCGAAGCTTGGATGAGAAGCTACAAACCAGAAGAACTCTTCGGTCCGACTGGGAAACTAATTCCTGAACTGAAAGACCTCGCACCAACGGGGAATCGTCGTATGAGTGCTAATCCCCATGCCAATGGAGGAAAGTTGCGGCGATCGTTAAAGATGCCAAATTTTCGTGACTATGGCATTGAGGTGAGTAAGCCGGGACAACAGGAATCGGAAAATACCGAACCCCTAGGCCAGTTTCTTGCGGGCATCATGAAACAGAACATGACGAACTTTCGAGTTTTTGGCCCCGATGAAACGACTTCTAATAAGCTAGATGCTATTTACGAAGTGAGTCAGAAGTTCTGGATTGAAGAATACTTACCGGAAGATGAAGATGGGGGCGAACTTTCAACAGATGGTCGAGTCATGGAAATGCTGAGTGAGCATACGTTAGAAGGCTGGCTGGAAGGTTATTTGCTCACGGGTCGCCATGGCTTTTTCTCAACCTATGAAGCATTTGTTCATGTGATTGATTCAATGTTTAACCAACATGCAAAATGGTTAGAAAGTTGTCGGCAGTTGTCTTGGCGTGAAGACATTTCATCGCTCAATTTACTGATTACTTCTACCGTTTGGCGACAGGATCACAATGGCTTTACCCATCAAGATCCTGGTTTTCTTGACTTAGTAGCAAATAAGAGTCCGTCTGTGACTCGAATTTATTTACCGCCAGATGTGAATTGCCTACTGTCCGTCGCCGACCATTGTTTAAGAAGTAGTAACTACATCAATGTTATTGTCTGTGATAAACAACTTCATTTGCAATTTATGGATATGGATAGTGCAATTGAACATTGTACAAAAGGAATTGGGATTTGGGATTGGGCGAGTAATGATCAAGGCGTTGAGCCAGACGTGGTGATGGCAACAGCGGGCGATGTTTCAACTCAAGAAGCATTGGCTGCAACCGCATTGCTCCGATCGGAATTTCCCGATCTTAAAATTCGATTTGTGAATGTGGTGGATTTGTACAAACTACAACCAAATAGCGAACATCCCCATGGCCTGAACGATCGTGATTTTGATAGTTTATTTACAGTAGACAAACCCATTATTTTTAATTTCCACGGCTATCCATCCTTAATTCACCGTCTTGCTTATCGCCGAACTAATCATCATAATCTCCATGTTCGTGGCTATAAAGAGAAAGGGAGTATTAATACTCCACTAGAATTAGCGATTAATAATAATATCGATCGCTTCAGCCTCGCTATGGATGTGATCGATCGGGTTCCGAAATTACAGACGATCGGTACTCATGCCAAGGAGAAATTTAAAAACAAACAAATTGAATGTCGTTACTATGCCTACGAGCACGGAACTGATCTGCCGGATGTAATCAACTGGCGATGGAATTCTTAGAGGGGGTTTGAAAAGTCGAAGGTTATGACGTTTGACGCACGATCCCCCCTAGCCCCCTTAATAAGGGGGGAACAAGAAAATACAACTCTTAGTGCCCTTATTAAAAAAGGGAAATAAGAAAATATAACTCTTAGTCCCCCTTATTAAGGGGGATTTAGGGGATCGGGTCTTTTGATACCAGCGTAAGACTTTTCAAATACCTTCTAAGTTTCACCAAAGCAATTCATATGAATATACTCGTTTTAAATGCTGGATCGAGTAGCCAAAAAATGGCACTTTATCATTTAACACATCCTTTGCCCGATCGTGCTGCACCTCCACTTTGGGAAGCCAGACTTGATTGGAGTTATCATGCGGAAAAATGTGAAATTGAAATTAAAACGCATCAAGGTGTGAATGTTCAAGAGTCGATCGCGATGGTTGATCGATCGATTGTTCTATCTGAAGTTCTCGATCGGTTGTATTCCGGCTCCACACAGGTAATTCAGGGTTTGGATGAAATTGATATCGTAGGTCATCGGGTGGTCCATGGAGGACGAGATTATCGTGAGAGTATCATGATTGATCCGCAGGTGAAGGCGGAGATTGATCGACTCAGTTGTTTTGCACCTATTCATAATCCTGCAAATTTAGCAGGTATTGTTGCGATCGAAAAAAGATTAGGTAACATTCCTCAAGTTGCCGTTTTTGATACAGCTTTTCATTCAGATCTACCGGATGTTGCCAAAGTTTATCCTTTGCCCTACGAATGGTATGAAAAAGGAATTCAGCGCTATGGATTTCATGGAATTAGTCATGAATATTGTGCGCACCGATCGGCAGAACTCTTAAATTGCAATCTACAAGATTTACGATTGATTATTTGTCACTTAGGCAATGGTTGTTCATTATCTGCGGTTCGCAATGGCAAAAGTATTGATACCACCATGGGATTTACACCGTTAGAAGGCTTAATGATGGGGAGCCGATGTGGATCGATTGATCCTGGAATTTTGATTCATCTTCTAGGGGAAGAACACTATACGGTAGAACAATTAGATCACCTGCTGAATTATGAATCGGGCTTACAAGGTTTGTCTGGACAATCCGGTGATATGCGACAAATTCTAGAGGCAATAGCTCACAATTCCCGTGCCAAATTAGCATTTGAGGTTTATATTTATCGACTTCGTGCCTATATTGGCGCAATGCTCGCGAATTTAGGAGGGTTGGATGCGTTAGTATTTACAGCAGGTGTGGGAGAACATCAGCCTTTGGTGCGATCGGCTGTTTGCGAGGGATTAGGCTTTTTGGGCATACAGATTGATGCCGATCGTAATCTTACTCAGGCGATCGATCAAATGATTTCACCTGAAGAATCACCCATCAAAGTTCTTGTCGTAAAAACCCAAGAGGATTGGGCGATCGCCTTGGAATGTTTTAAATTATGGAATGGGAATGGTATTTGTGTATGAAGCAAGACCTCCACTTTCAAAACAAAGATATTTACAAATAATTATTCAGCTTCGATTCTTTAACATGAGCAGGTATCTCCATGGTCAAACGATCGCTTCAAGCATGTCTAGTAGGAATGAAACAGGCAAAACGGTCTTTTTCACTTAAGGGCTGGACTCAGGAAAATCTGGAGGGTGAAGTGAATTTAAAAACCCGTCAACCGATTTGGCGATTTTTCACAGGGAAACCCG